>JAYTIO010000125.1:0-13533 GCA_043731805.1 Pedosphaera sp.
AAACATCCTCCGCTCGAACATCGCCAAGCTCACCAGCAGCAGCACCTCCCTCATGCCGAACGAACTGGAGAAGACGATGACCCGGCAGGAGCTGGCGGACTTGATGGCGTTCCTGAAGGGGCAGTAGGCCGAGCTGCCTAGAAACGAAAAGCCACGTTCTCACGAACGTGGCCACGGTGCGAAGCTACTGGCAAGGGTGGGCTACCGATGGCGGAAGGTGATGCGGGCTTTGCTGAGGTCGTAGGGGGACATCTCGGCCTCGACTTTGTCGCCCACGCTGATGCGGATGAAGTTCTTGCGCATCTTGCCGGAGATGTGGGCCAGCATCTGGTGCCCGTTGGGCAACGCAATACGGAACATGGTGCCGGGGAGGACTTGGGTCACAGTCCCCGTGAACGTGATCGGCTCTTCTTTCGCAGTCATGCCAGCAATTAAGAGGCGCGCAAATTGCCCGGCTGTTGGGGGTTTGGCAATCCCGAATTCGCCGGGGCGAAACGCGCTGGTGGCACGGGCCGCAGGGCGAGCGTGGAATGCGGTCCGTCACAATTTTTTGCATTGTTTTCCCGCGTCACTCGGCTTGACTCCCCGCATGAACAAATGCTCGTTCCTCCGCCGCGCCGCGCTGCTGGCCGCTGGCCTAGCCTTTTCCCTCTCGGTCCACGCGCACCCCGCCGCCGACGCGATGACGGACGCGGCGAAGAAGTTTCTCGCCACGCTGAAGCCCGAGCAGATGGCCAAGGCCCATTACGCCGACTTGAAGGCCGATGCCCGGCAGGCCTGGCACTTCATCCCGACCGAGATGGTTTCCTTCGGGCGCAAGGGCCTGCCGATGACCGAGATGGCCGACGACCAGCGCAAGCTCGCGCTGGCGCTGTTGCAGTCCGCTCTGAGCGAGGGCGGCTATGCCAAGGCCACCGGCATCTTCGGCCTGGAAGCGGTGCTCAAGGAGTTCGAGAAGGGCGGCAAAGTGGACCGCAACCCCATCCTCTACTTCGTCAGCATCTACGGCACGCCGGACGCGAAGGGCACCTGGGCGTGGCGCTTCGAGGGGCATCATATGTCCCTGAGCTTCACCATCGTGGACGGCAAGGAAGTCGCCGCCGTCCCGTCCTTCATGGGCACGAACCCGGCGGAAGTCCGCGAGGGGCCGAAGAAGGGTCTGCGCGTGTTGGGGGTCGAGGAAGACCTGGGCCGCGAACTGGTGAAGTCCCTGAGCGCTGACCAGCGCAAGGCTGCTGTTTATAGCGACAAGGCTCCCGCCGACATCCTCACCGCCGCCGGCCCGCCCGGCTCGAAGGGGCCGCCGGCGAAGATTGCCCCGCTCACCCCCGACGGCGTCAGCTACAGCCAGCTCAACGGCGCGCAGCAGGAGTTGCTCAAGAAGATCGTCGCCGAGTATGCCAACCGCGTCCGCGCGGATGTGGCGAAGACCGACCTCGCGAAGGTGGAGCAGGCCGGTTGGGCCAAGACTTCGTTCGCGTGGGCGGGCGGCCTGGAGCGCGGCGACGGCCATTACTACCGCGTGCAAGGCCCGACCTTCCTCCTCGAATACGACAACACGCAGAACAACGCGAACCACGTCCACGCCGTCTGGCGCGACTTCGCGAATGACTTTGGCGCGGACCTGCTCAAGCGGCATTACGAGCAGGCCCATCGCAAGTGACTCTTCATCCCCGGGGACCCTCAAGAGTTCCCGCTGGTATCCCCAAACCCACCCTGGGACGCTCTCCCCCCTCACGGGGGCAGGGCGGTGGCGGGGTCTCGGACAAGAAGTTTACTTCCACCCATGCATCCGTCCGAAGCTCACCCCATGTCAGTTGATTCCCCCGGCCTCGCGGTCGGTCAGCGCCTCACGGTGACGATCCACGACCTCGCCTTCGGTGGCGAGGGCGTGGGCCGCGTGGGCGAGTTGGTCGTGTTCGTGCCGTTCGTGATTCCCGGCGAAGTCGTGGAGGCGGAGGTGACGCAGGTGAAGAAGAAGTTTGTCCGCGCGCGGCTGGTGCGCGTGGTGCAGGCGTCGCCGGAGCGCGTGGCGCCGCCGTGTCGTTACTTCGGCCAGTGCGGCGGCTGTCAGTATCAGCACCTCGCCTACCCGGCGCAGCTCCGCCTGAAGCACAAGCAGATCAGCGACCTCTTCCAACGCATCGGCGGCTTCAGCGGTGCGGTGATTGACCCGGTGGTGCCGTGCCCGCAGCCCTACGGCTACCGCAACCGCATCATGGTGCGGACGCAGTGGAACAAGCGGCAGCAGCGGCTGGAGCTGGGCTTCCTCGGCCTCGACAACGAGTTCGTCGTGGACATCACGGAGTGCTTGCTGGCGGAGCCGGTGCTGAACGAGGACTTGCAGAAGGTGCGGGCGAACCCGCCGCCGCGCGGGGGCTTGAAGGTGACGCTGCGGGTGACGCCGGAGGGCTGGGTGGTGCCGCGCGACTCGTTCTTCCAAAACAATTTTCACCTGCTGCCCCAGCTCGTCGAGACGGTGCGCGAGCGGCTGCGGGACGCGGGGACGAAGCATTTGATTGATGCGTATTGCGGCGTGGGTTTCTTCGCGCTGGAGCTGGCGGACTTGGTGGAGACCTTCGTCGGCGTGGAATACGACGGCCTCGCCATCAAGGCCGCGAAGGCGAACCAAGCCCAGCGCGGCGTGACGAACGGGCAGTTCGTGAGCGGCCCGGCGGAGGATTACCTTGGGGGGCTGCTCCAGCGGCATCCCGGCCAGCCCACGACGCTGGTGATTGACCCGCCGCGCACGGGCGTCCCGCCGGACGCGCTGCAACGCATCCGCCGCGCGCGGCCGCAGCAGGTGATTTACGTCTCGTGCCACCCGGCCACGCTCGCGCGGGACTTGCAGATCCTCTGTGCGGAGGGCGCCTACGAGCTGCTGAAGGTGACGCCGCACGATATGTTCCCCCAGACGCAGCACGTCGAGTGTGTGGCGGACCTGCGGGCAAGGCGCGCAAGCTGACGGGCGGAAGGACGGAGGCTGCCGGATTTCAGCCCGCGCCTGACTTGCCCTGCTTCCCGGCGCTACCGGAGGTTGGAATTTGACATTGAAACCGTCCGCCGGCACGGCACAGTAACGGGCAAGTTGATTACGGCGGGGCGGTCGCACAACGCGGGGTTCAGGCGGGCGAGTGAAAGGGTTCTTCCCGGTCCATAATTGAGTTTGCAAATGAATTTTTACATCCTGCGCCGCGGCCAAAAGCTCGGTCCGTTCCCGGACTCCGCCGTGGCGGACATGGCGGCCCAGGGCGAACTGCGCGCCGGGGACTTGGTGTGCCTCGAGGGCGAGCACAACTGGCTGCCCGTCGGTCAATTCCGGGAAGCGTGGGCCCGCCGTGCGTCCGCGTCGGCGGATGGGACGAGCGAAGTCACCCCGGCCGCGCCGGCGCCGGTGCCGCTCGCGGCGACCCCCTCCAAGACGGCCTTCCTGCACCGGAGTGCGCTGGAGCTGGACGACAGCACGCTGACGGCGGCGGAACGCGAGGTCATCGCGGGCGGGCGCTTCGTCATCTATCGCTACTGTTGGTCCCTGCTCCTCTCGTTCAAGCCGACTTCGCGACCGGTGCTGCTGCGCGCAGGGGACGATGGCTTTGGCCCGGCGCTACGCTACTCCTTGTTGTCCCTAGCCTTGGGCTGGTGGGGCATCCCTGGCCCCATCTGGGCAATCAGCACGATGCGCCACAACGCCCTGGGTGGTCACGACGTGACCCTCGAGACGCTCACCCGCCAAGTCGGCAACGCGCGGGCGGCGGCGGCGTGCGCCCGGCGGAAGGACAGCGTCCCGCCGGGGGCGGCGCTGCGGGCGCTGGGCGGAATGCTGGGGGCCATGTCCCTCGCGTTGCTACTGGGGCTTGGGTGGGTGGGGTGGGCCTTCGCGCACGGTGAGATCGGCGAACCCGCGCCCGGCCCCGGCTCCAAGGAATTCGCCGCCGCCGACCAGCGCCTCGTCGAAGCCAAGCGCAGCTCCATCTTCGGCAACGTGCCCAAGGCCTTGGAGCTGGCGGACGCCTTCAACCAAGGCGCGCAAGCTGCCTACCTCGCCCTCGCGCGCCAGTTCCCCGGCGTCGAGACCAACGGCGTGACCATCGCCACCTTCTGCGAAGGCCATCAGGACCGCGTCATCTTCCTCCTCCAAGTGCCGGGACTGCAAAAACTCCCCGCCAACGCGCGCAAGCAGTTCGCCGACACCGCCTGGCGCACGTCCTCGCTCGTGCTCACCGATCTCAAGGCCGGCTTCGCCGACCTCCGCGTGGCCGTGGGCATCCGCAGCGCGGGCAAGTATGATCAGGTGCTCACGGGGCGTTACGTCCGTGACTTCGAGGCGAACAACACCGGCCTGCGCAGCCGCGCCGAAGGCCCCCGCAGCAAGGCCAAGCTCTACCCCCTCTTCATCCCGCTGGAGCAGTTGGAATCGTGGAAGGACGAGTAGGCGGGGGGAATGGCGAACGGCGAATTCCGAAGGGGGAATCCGCCTCCGGGAGCGGCAGGCGCGAACGCGCAGCGATTCCCCATTCGGAATTCGCCCTGCGCCCTTCCCTCAGACCTTCATGATCTCCGCTTCCTTGGCCGCGAGCTGCGTGTCGAGCTGCTTGATGTATTGGTCGGTGAGTTTCTGCACCTCGCCCTCGGCCGTCTCCACCTCGTCCTCGGAGACGCCGCCGCTCTTGCCTGCCTGCTTGAGCGCCTCGAGCGCGTCGCGGCGGATCTGGCGGATGGCCACCTTGCCCGTCTCGGCCATGTGCTTGACCATCTTGACGAATTTCAACCGCGTCTCGGTGCTGAGGTCCGGCAAGACGAGGCGGATGAACTTGCCCTGCACGGCGGGGTTCAGCCCGAGGTTCGCCTTCTGGATGGCCTTCTCAATCGGCCCGACGCTGCCTTGGTCCCACGGCTGGATGAGCAGCATCCGCGACTCCGGCACGGAGATATTCGCCAGCTCTTTGATGCGCATCATCGAGCCATAGACCTCCGCTTGGATGTTCTCCACCAGCGCGGGGGAAGCCTTGCCCGTGCGCACGCCGGAGAACTCATGCTCCACATGCTGCTCGCTCTTGAGCATCTTCTCTTCCGCGTCCAACAAAACGTCGTCGAGTGCCATTGACGGAAATTAGGGCTCGCGGCGCAAAGTTCAAAGTTCAAAGTTGCGCTCCCCCCGCTCCGTCGCGCCCTCGGAGGCCGTCCCAAGCCCGTATTTTTCCCGTTGCACTCGCCCGCGCACCCGGAGCTTGAACCTAATTATGCCCCTCAGCCAACTCGCCACCGCCGCCGCCTCGCCTCCGTCCCCTGCGGGTCCAACGTCCAGTCCCACCACGCCTGGGGGCGGGACCACCTGTGTAGGGGACGACGTGAGGAGTCCCGCCTCTCCTCCCCAGACCCCAAATTCCAGACCCCAGACTCCGGGGAAGACTCCGCACGTCGTCTCCTACAGGGGCGGGGCGACGTCCGCCTCCGCGCGGGGTTCGGCTGGAGGGCGCAAGACCTCGACCAGAGCTTTGATGCGGGAGCCGTGCCCGGCCACCTGTGTAGGGGACGACGTGAGGAGTCCCTCCCCGCCTCCCTAGACGCAAACCAACAGACCCAACATTGGCTATCTTTCAGTTAAAAGGGTCTGCCGGAGCCATTCGACCAGCTGCCGGGGTCTTGGGAGGCACTTTGTCCGTCATTCGACGCACTATTTCTGTGGTTCGACGCACTATTTCTGCCGTTCGACGCACTATTTTCGTTGTTCGACGCACTATTTCTGTCATTCGACGCACTATTTTCGTCGTTCGATGAGCTGTGTGCTGGTTTCGATTAAAGGGTCTTGGTTTTCGGCGGGGAGCGGGTTTAGTAAGCGGATAGAGCAGCGCTGATGGATATGAATGCAGCTCCCCTCTACCGTGGCCTGGCCTCGAACTCCTGTAGGAGCCGACGTCAGGAGGCCAGCGCCCTGCCGATCTAAGGACTGGGGGACCGTTTCGGCGGTCCTTGCGGGCCTCCTTACGTCGGCTCCTACAGGTGGCTTGTGCGTGGGGATGCCCTGGTCCCGCTTGCGCACTTGCTCACTCTCCCACTTTCCCACTTTCCCCGCCGGCTCGCGGAGGCGTCAGTTCGTGACGAGGGTGCCGACTTGCTCGCCCATCACCACGCGCTTGATGTTGTGGGGCTTGAAGAGGTCGAAGACGATGATGGGCATCTGGTTGTCCATGCAGAGGGCGAAGGCGGCGGCGTCGAGGACCTTGAGCTGCTGGGCGAGGGCGTCGCGGTAGCTGACTTGGGTGTAGCGCTTGGCGGCGGGGTGCTTCTTGGGGTCGCAGTCGTAGATGCCGTCCACTTTGGTGGCCTTGAGGATGACTTCGACGTTCATCTCGTTGGCACGGAGGGCGGCGGCGGTGTCGGTGGAGAAGTAGGGGTTGCCCGTGCCGCCGGCGAAGATGACGACGCGGCCCTTCTCAAGGTGGCGCACGGCCCGGCGGCGGATGAAGGGCTCGGCCACCTGGGTCATGCTGATGGCGCTCTGGACGCGGGTGGGGACTTTTTGTTTTTCGAGGGCGTCCTGGAGGGCGAGGGCGTTGATGACGGTGGCGAGCATGCCCATGTAGTCGCCGGTGGCGCGCTCGATGCCGCGCTCGCTGCCGGAGAGGCCGCGAAAGATGTTGCCGCCGCCGACGACGATGACGAGTTCGACGCCAAGGGCGTGGATTTCGGCGATTTGCTGGGCCATGTCGAGGACGACTTCGGGGCAGATGCCCGAGCCGGCTTCGCCGCCGAGGGCTTCGCCGCTGAGTTTGAGCAGGACGCGTTTGAATTTGGGCTGGGCGGGGGTGCGTTTGGGCATGGGGCGGGAGGGGTAGGGGGAGAGTATTAGCGCGCGGCGGGGCGGGGCGGCGGGGAGTTGGGCGCGGATAACATCGTGGTCACTTTGTAACGAGTCGCGGCGGGGGAGTCAATGCAGGCGGTGGGGCCGGGGAGCCGCCGGGTGCAGCCGGATCGCCTGGGAGCGCGGCTGGTCCCCGTCCCGCGCTCCGGGGAAATACGGATTGGTCACGGGCGGGGTTTGTGGCACCTTCGCGAGAGCAAACCCTAACCCCTCCGCGCCATGAAAACGTTCCCGTCCGGCCTCTGCACCCCGCCCGCCCCCGCTGACTTGTTCCGCACGCGCCGCGAGTTTCTCGCGCAGTCGGGGTTGGGCTTCGGCGGGATGAGCCTCGCGGCACTCATGGCGATGGGGGTGCTGCCCGCGTTGCCGGGGCAGGCGGCGGAGATCAATTCCACGTCGCCGCTCGCGGCGAGGAAGCCGCACTTTCCCGCCAAGGCCAAGCGCGTGCTGCACATCTTCGCGCAGGGCGCGCCGTCGCATCTGGACACCTGGGATCCGAAGCCGGAGCTGACGAAGTTCGATGGCAAGTCGCTGCCGGGGGGCGGCACGGGCTTTGGTTCGCCGTTTAAGTTTCCGAAGCAGGGGAAGTCGGGCATCGAGGTGAGCGAGGTCTGGCCGCTGCTCAGTCAGCACATAGACAAGATGGCCATCATCCGTTCGGCCTACACGGACATCCCGGCGCACGACCAGGCGACGATCTTCATGAACACCGGCTCGCTGCGCTTCTCGCGGCCGAGCGTCGGGGCGTGGGTGCTCTACGGGCTGGGCAGCGAGAACCAGAGTTTGCCCGGCTTCGTCGCGCTCTCACCCGGCAACGTGGATGCGCAGAACCTGCGGTCGGCCTTCCTGCCCGGGGCGTTCCAGGGGACGGCGGTGAACTCCACGCGGAACCGGCCGGAGGAGATCATTGAGAACATCCGCAACAAGTTCGTCTCGCTGCCCGAGCAGCGGCGGCAACTCGACTTGCTCCACCAACTCAACGAAGTCCACGCGCAGAAGATGCGGAAGGACGGGCAACTGGAAGCGCGCTTGCAGGCGTATGAGCTGGCGTTCCAGATGCAGATGGAGGCGGTGGAGGCGTTCGACCTGACGAAGGAGCCGCAGGCGATGCATGACCTCTACGGCACGAACACGGCGCAGGGGCGGCAGATGCTCATCGCGCGGCGGCTGTTGCAGAAGGGCGTGCGCTTCGTGCAGGTGTGGCACGGCGGCTGGGACCATCACAACAACATGGTTACGGCCATGCGCAACACGGCGGGGGCGATTGACAAGCCGGCGGCGGCGTTGCTCACCGACCTGGCGCAACGCGGGATGCTCGACGAGACGCTGGTGGTCTGGGGCGGCGAGTTCGGCCGCACGCCTGCCGCCGACGGCAACGCGATGGGCAACCCGGGCCGCAACCACAACGCGAAGGCGATGGCCGTGTGGCTCGCAGGCGGCGGGGTGAAGGGCGGCGTGGCGCACGGCCAGACCGACGAGCTGGGCAAGGCGGCAGTCGAGGACAAGGTCCACATCCACGACCTGCACGCGACGATGTTGCACCTGCTGGGCTTCGACCACGAGAAGCTGACTTACCGGCACAACGGTCGGGATTTCCGGCTCACGGATGTGTATGGGAGCGTGGTGCGCAAGGTGGTGGCGTAAGCGCCACTGGTGCGAGCGAGGGAGAAACAGCCGCTGGCACTCAGCCGGCTTGCCGCGTCCGAACCACGGAGACGTGAGGGTAGTCTGGGGCGTGGGATGGAAGTCTATGTTGAACTGAAAGCCGAAGACGGCATCGGGGACCATGACGCGAGCCCAGCGCGGGTGGCGGTCAGCGGCGCGAATGTCCTGCTCGCGCTGCATGACTTCGAGGAACAGCCCGGAGCGTGGGAAGTTCACTCGCTTGCCGCGCACGGTCGTCCACTCGTCCACTCGTCCACGCACCCGACGCCCTCCGCGCTGAATTGTCCGCCGAGCCAGTCAATGTCGTTCACCCGCACGATGGGTTGGACGCCCAACCGCGCGGCCTGCACGGCGGCGGCACACTCGGATTCGTTGCCGCCGACGATGAGTAAGTCTGCCGCCATGTAACGATCCTCGGCGGCTCCCCGGGCCTGCATCAAGGCAACCCCGCACACGAAGATGAGCAGCAGGCGAATCACCCGCCGATGAAAGCGTGCGTCACGCGGATGAACAAGCCCGTCCGCCGCCGCCCGCCTCGCGCCGGAATGTGGCTGGGGCGGGGATCTCGGACGGATCCCAGCGGCGTTGCGGAGCAGAAAGTTTCCCTCGCAGAATTGACAATGGTATTCCCGCTGCTACGGTCGTCCTAGCTCGGTCGCAGAAGGCAACATGTGGACGCAGCAGCAATCATAAACTAACCCGCCTTCTGTTAAGTCCACGCCGGGCGAACAGAAAGACAGCAACAAAATGAAAACACAACAGTCCCGCAAGGGTGGTTTCACCCTCGTAGAAATCATGATCGTGGTCGCGATCATCGGTCTGCTCGCAGCCATCGCCATCCCGAACTTCGTGAAGGCGCGCGCGACGGCCCAGAAGAACGCCTGCATCGCCAATCTCAAGCAGATTGACGGTGCGGTGCAGCAGTGGGCCTTGGAACAGAAGAAAGTCGCCACCGACACCTACGCTGTCACCGACACCAACCTACTCGCCTACATGAAGGGTTCGATGTTGCCTGGTGGTGGCACCTGCCCGGGCGGCGGGACCTACTCGGCCGGGGCTAGCGTCTCCGCCTCCCCGCTCTGCTCCCTGTCCAGCACGCAGGGGCATACGCTCTAATCTGGGCTTTCGCGTCAAAGGCTTGGAGCGAAAGCTCCAAGCCTTTTTTGTTGCCCGCGAACAGGGGACTTTCTTCCCTACAAAGCCTATGCGCGTAGGATCATCCCGGCGAGGGTTCACGTTAGTGGAGATCATGATCGTGGTCGCCATCATCGGTTTACTGGCCGCCGTGGCCATTCCAAACTTCCTCAAGGCCCGCACCACGGCGCAGAAGAACTCGTGCATCGCCAACTTGCGTTTGATTGACAGCACGGTGCAGCAGTGGGCGCTGGAGGCGAAGATGAATTCCACGGCCACTTACCTGCTGTCCAACACCAACCTGCTTGGCTACTTCAAAGGTGCCGTCACGCCGTCCTGTCCGGGCGGGGGTGTCTATTCCGAAGGCCCTACGGTCGCCGGGCCGCCGGTTTGCACCTTGGTCGCCCTCGGGCACACCCTCTGATCCCGGCAGCCAGATCGTTGGGGCCGCCCGTCGTTCGCCACTGCGACAGATCGGGATCAATTGGGATTAGGTGGGTTGCCCGTTACTGTCGAAGCCCGCGTTGGAAACCACACTTTCAATCGAACACCTGCGCGTAGAATACCGCAGCCGCGACCTAGGCGAAACGACCAAGGTCGCGGTCAAGGGGCTGAACCTGCGCGTCGGCCAGGGCGAGGTCTTTGGCTTTCTTGGCCCCAACGGCGCGGGCAAGACCTCCACCATGAACGTCTTGCTCGGCTTCGTGCCGGCGACCAGCGGCACCGCCCGCATCTTCGGCGTGGATGTGCATGAGCCGATCGCCCGCCAGCGCATCGGCTACCTGCCCGAGCAGACCTACTACTACAAGTTTCTCACCGCCGAGGAACTGCTCCGCTTCTACGCCGGCATTTTCCAGATTCCCAAGCCGGAGACCGAGCGGCGCATGGACGCTGTATTGAAACTGGTCGAGTTGGACCACGCGCGGAAACGCCAAATCAAAACCTACTCCAAGGGCATGCAGCAACGCGTCGGTCTCGCGCAGGCGCTCCTGAACAACCCCGACCTCCTCATCCTCGACGAGCCGACCAGCGGCCTCGACCCCATCGGGCGCCTGAAGGTCCGCGAAATAATCCAGCGCCTGAAGGGGGAAGGCAAAACCGTCTTCTTCTCCTCCCACGAACTGGGCGAGGTCGAGACTATCTGCGACCGCGTCGCCATTCTGCACCAGGGCGAACTCAAGACCGAGGGCCGCGTCAGTGACCTGCTTCGGGAGCACGGGACGAATCTGGAGCAAATCTTCCTGAAATTCATCGGCTACTCCCCGCAGGCATGAACACCGTCTGGGCGCTCGCGAAAGTCGTCGTGCTGGAAATGGTCCGGCGGAAGGACTTTTACGTGCTCTTCATCCTCACCGTGTTGCTCACCGGCACGGCGGGCAGCGTGAACCTCTTCAACGACCCCGGCATCGTTCGCTACCTCAAGGAGCTTTGCCTGCTGCTCATCTGGGCGTCCGGCCTCGTCATCGCCATCACCTGCACCGCGCGGCAAATCCCCGCCGAGCGCGAAAGCCGCACCATCTTTCCACTGCTCGCCAAGCCCGTGACCCGCTGGCAATTCCTGCTGGGCAAATTCCTCGGCTGCTGGCTGGCCACCGGCTTGGCCCTCGGTTGTTTCTATCTCTTCTTCGGCGTGGTAAGCGGCGCGCGCGAGCATCACTGGCCCGTGCTGAACTACCTACAGGCCGCCTGGCTCCACTGGCTCATGCTGGGCATCGTCGTCGCCTTCACCCTGCTGGGTTCCATCGTGTTCGCCGCGCCCTCGTCGAACGGCACCATCTGTTTCGTCTGCTCCGCCGGCATTCTCCTGTTGGGCCGGCACCTGAACAAAGTCGCCCTCGGCCTCGCCGAGCCGCTGCAATCCCTCCTCTACGCCGGCTACTACCTCCTGCCGCACCTCGAGTTCTTCGACGTGCGCGAGCGCATCATCCACAACTGGGAACCCATCCCGGCGCAAGTCGTCGCGCAGGCTGCGCTCTACGCCGCCGCCTACGCCGCCTTCTTCCTCGGCACCGCCTGGCTCGTCTTCCGCCGCCGCCCGCTGAACTGACATGAACCCCGCCTTGCTCCTCGCCCTTGCCCTCGCCACCGCACTGGCCGCGGGTGGGCGCTTACTGCTCTGGGAGCAAACCCGCCCGCAGCAAACCGGCTCCGTCCTCGCCCTGCTGCTGGGCGAGAGCCGCCGCGCCTTCGCCGACCAAGTCTTTCTCAAGGCCGACGGCTACTACCATCAAGGCGTTTACCCCTCCGTCTTCGACCTCGCCCAATCCGCTGGCCAAACTCACCTCGCGAAGGAAACCGAAGGCCACGACCACCACGACCACACCCAAGCGCCGCGCGCTCACCGCGACTGGATCGAAGCCTTCGGCAGCCACTTCCACCCGACGGAGCATCGCCATCTGGATGCCTTCCGCGACGCCCGCGAGATTCTCCCTTGGCTCCGACTCACCGCCGAACTCGACCCGCACCGCGTGGACACCTACACCGTCGCCGCCTACTGGCTCCGCGAGCGGATGAACAAGGTCAACGACGCCGAAGCCTTTCTCCGCGACGGCCTGCGCGCCAATCCCGGCAGCCACGAAATCCTCTTTGAACTCGGTCGCCTCTACGCCGAGAACAACCGCAATGTCCCCCGCGCCCGCGCCGTGCTGGAGCTGGCGATGGCCAAATGGATCCGCCAGGAAGCGGACAAGCCCAGCCCCGACGTTATCAGTTACCGGCGCATCCTCGGCGAACTCGCCGTCTTGGAAGAGCGGACTGGCAACCTGAACCAAGCCCTCGACCACTACGCCCGGCTCAAGCTGTTTTCCCCGCAGCCCCAGGCCGTGCAGCAGCGCATAGATGAGTTGCGCGCGAAGCTGCCCAAGCCCTGACTCCACGCCGTGGCCACCACGCTCTACGACCTGCTCCCGCGTGACGGGAGTTCCGGCAACGACGCCTTGCTCGGGCGCTTCCTCGACTACGTCACCGCGTGCGGGCTGGAGCTGTATCCCACGCAGGAGTCGGCCATCCTCGAACTTTTCGAGGAGAAGAACGTCATCCTCAACACCCCCACCGGCTCCGGCAAATCCCTCGTCGCCGCCGCGCTGCACTTCAAGGCGTTGGCTCAGGGCCAACGCTCCATCTACACCTGTCCCATCAAGGCGTTGGTGAACGAGAAGTTTCTCGCCCTCTGCCGCGAGTTCGGCCCAGACAACGTGGGCCTGAGCACCGGCGACGCCACGGTCAACCGCGACGCGCCCATCCTTTGCTGCACCGCCGAGATCCTCGCGAACCTCGCGCTCCGCGAAGGCGCGGACGCCACCGTGCGCGAGGTGGTGATGGACGAGTTCCACTACTACTCCGACCGCGAGCGCGGCGGCGCGTGGCAGATTCCGCTGCTCACCTTGCCGCAGACGCGCTTCCTTCTGATGTCCGCCACGCTGGGCGACACCGCGTTCTTCGAGGCCGAGCTGACGCGGCTCAACGCGCGTCCGACCGTCACCGTCGCGTCCACGGTGCGGCCTGTGCCGCTCGAACACGCTTACTCCGAGCTGCCCCTCGCCAAGACGCTCGAAAGCCTACTCGCCGACGGCAAGGCCCCCGTCTATGTCGTCCACTTCACGCAGCTCGAAGCCGCCGAGAGCGCGCAGGCTTTCACGAGCATCAACGTCGCGACGCGCGAGGAGAAGGCGGCGGTGGCGCAGGCGTTGGAGGGGTTCAAATTCACCAGCCCCTACGGCCCGGAGATAAAGAAGTGGCTCCGGCACGGCATCGGGCTGCACCACGCGGGGCTGCTCCCGAAGTATCGCGTGCTCGTCGAGCAGCTCGCGCAACGCGGCTTGCTCAAGGTGATCTGCGGCACGGACACGCTCGGCGTCGGGATCAATGTGCCG
>JAYTIO010000126.1:0-2878 GCA_043731805.1 Pedosphaera sp.
GTCTCTTGGAAAATTCAACTCGCGCTCTACCTCATTCCCACCGCCATCTACGGGATCATGTTCTGGGGCCAATCCTTCCCGAAGTCGGAAGCCTCGGAAAAAGGTGCCAGCCTGGGCGAGATGTTCAAAGATGTGGGCATCCTCGGCGCGCTCGTCGTGGCTCCCCTCCTGTTGCTCTTCTGCGGCAGCTTCCTCCCGCTCTTCGGCATCTCCGGTGATGTCGCGGAGAAGATCGGCTATGTCCTCGGTGGCCTCACGGTGGTCGCGGTCGGCGTGCTCACCAAAGGCTCCATCGGCTCGCTCCTGCTCTTCGTGCTGTTCATCACCCACGCCCTCATCGGCTCCGTCGAACTCGGCACCGACCAGTGGATTCAATTCATCACGGGCAACATCTTCACCTCCTCCGAGCAGGGCAAGTATCTCTTCCTCTGGACCTCGACCATCATGTTCAGCCTGCGCTTCTGCGCGCACTGGATTGAAAACACCCTCAAGCTCTCCCCCGTCGCGCTCTTGCTCGTTTGCTCGGTGCTCGCCTGCGTCGGTCTGAACCTCGCCAGCACCATGGACACCTTCGCCATGGCCCTCGTCGCGCTCGGCATTTACGCCGTCGGCAAGACCTTCTTCTGGCCCACGATGCTGGCGGTGGCTTCCGACCGTTTCCCGCGCACCGGAGCTGTCGCCATCTCCATCATGGGCGGCATCGGTATGCTCTCCGTCGGCACCATTGGCGGTCCCGGACTCGGCTACCTGAAGGACCGTTACGCTGGCGAGTCGCTGAAGGAAAAGGACGCAGCGTTGTTCGCCGAATACAAAGCCGAGAAGCCCAGCACTTTCCTCAACATCAAGTCCATGGAAGCCTTCGGCTTGGATGGCAAGAAACTGGGTGAGGCCAAGGATGCCAAAGAGAAAACCGAGAAGCAAAAGGCCGTCGTCGCCGCTGACCAACTCGGCGACCGTAAGACCTTGAAAATGGACTCCTATATCCCGGCGACTATGGCGCTCCTCTACCTCGGCATCCTGCTCTATTTCAAGTCGATCGGCGGTTACAAAACCGTCCGCATCGGCGACGACCAAAAGAAAGCTGCCTAACCGGCTTCGATCCCTACCCCGGGCGGCCTCACCAGAGGCCGCCCTTTTTCTTTCCCCCGAACGCCGCCGTTGGATGGTCGCGAAACGGCCACGCAGTGCAGAACGATTGATTCTGAAACCCGCAGTTGCCTCACCCGCGTTCAACCGTGGTGGTCCAATTCCCCTTTCGGAGTTCGGGTTAGAACGGGCGATTGGAAGAGGGACGCACCGGCCAGCCGGCGGGGCCATGAATGCGACTTGCGGTCGGGATTCATGGCCTTCATCGCGGCTTTCCTTTGAAATCCGTTGACCCGTCTTTGGCCGCTACTTAGATTCGGGCACGATTTTTTAGCGACACCACCCGGAACCCCGAAGCATGAGCACTCCCACGGCAGCAGCAGCCAGCAAAGGCCTCGAAGGCGTCATCGCCGCCCAGACGCGGCTCAGCGATGTCCGCGGCGACATCGGCCAGTTGATTTATTGTGGCTACGATATCAACGAGCTGGCCGGCAAGGTCACTTACGAAGAGGTCGTCCACCTGCTCCACCACAACCACCTGCCCAACGCGGCCGAACTCGCCGAGCTCAAGGCCACGCTCGCGCAGTTCCGCGACATCCCGCAAGGCGTCATCGACATCATCTGCAAGCTGCCCAAGGAGACGCCGCCGATGAACGCCATCCGCACGGCCGTCTCCGCGCTGGGCTGCTTCGACACGACGAGCGAGGACGACTCGCAGCATTCGCAGCGGCGCAAGGCGCTCCGGCTCATCGCGCAGGTGCCGGTCGTCACGGCCTACTTCCACCGCAACCGCCAAGGGCTGCCGCTCGTCCCGCCCGATGCGAAGCTGGGCGAGGCCGCGAACTTCCTCTGGATGGTCAACGGCACCGTGCCGACCAAGGACATGGAGGCCACGATGGACGTTTGCTACGTGCTGCACGCCGACCACGGCATGAACGCCTCGACCTTCAGCGCGCGCGTCACCATCGCCACGCTTTCGGATATGTATTCCGCCGTCACCACGGCCATCGGCACGCTCAAAGGCCCGCTCCACGGCGGCGCCAACGAGGGCGTCATCAAGATGCTCCATGAGATCGGTTCGCTCGAAGCCGTGGACGGCTGGGTGGCTGACGCGCTGGCGCAGAAGAAGAAGATTATGGGCATCGGCCACCGCGTTTACAAAGTGCTCGACCCCCGAGCGCCGCACCTCAAGCGCATGGCGCAGATTCTCAGCAGCCAGCTCGGCGAGCCGAAGTGGATTCAGATGTCCGAGCGCATCGCCGAGCTGATGCTCACGAAGAAGAACCTCCACGCGAACGTGGATTTCTACTCCGCCACCGTTTACTACTCGCTCGGCATCCCGACCGACCTCTTCACCCCCATCTTCGCCATCTCGCGCACGAGCGGCTGGACGGCCCACGTGCTCGAGCAACTGGCCGACAACCGCCTCATCCGCCCGCAGTCGCAATACACCGGACCGGTCGGGCTGAAGGTCGTGCCGGTCGAACAACGGTGAGCCCGCACCGCCATGCCGACGGTGATGATAGTCAAAGGCTGGCGGTTCTACTTCTACGCCAACGAGGGCAACGAGCCGATGCACATCCATTGCCGCAAGGCGGAGAAGGAATGCAAAATACACGGCAACCGCTGACATGAAGCCCGCCGCCCAACACCACGAGATCCAGGCGGTTGCTTTTGACCGGGACGCCTTGCTGCTAAAGGTGGACGGCAAGCGCCATCGCGTGCCCCTCGCCCAATGCTCCCCCCGGCTGGCCCGCGCCACGGAGCTGGAGCGGACCCGCTTTGAAATCTC
>JAYTIO010000127.1:0-1716 GCA_043731805.1 Pedosphaera sp.
CACAGACCGCCGCTACAGCCGCCGACTTTCACTTGGCCAATTCCCGCAGCGCCGTCTTCAGCACCTTGCCCGTCGCGTTGCGCGGGAGCGCGGGGAGGACGCGGTAGTGGCGCGGCACCTTGTAGTCCGCCAGCTTCTCGCGCACGAAGTCGTGCAGGGCCTGCTCGTCGAGGGTCACGCCTTCGGCCAACACCACGAAGGCCAGCGGTTGCTCGCCGCGGCGCGCGTCCGGCACGCCGATGACGGCGGCGTCTTTCACGCCGGGGAACTGGTGGATGACCTCCTCGACCTCGCGCGGATACACGTTGATGCCGTTGACCAGCAGCATGTCCTTCTTGCGGTCGGTGATGAAGTAGAAGCCGTCGGCGTCGCGATGGCCAAGGTCGCCGGTGTAGAGCCAAGCGTCGCGGAGGACGAGCGCGGTTTCCTCCGGCTGATTCCAGTAGCCGCGCATCACGTTGGGGCCGCGGATGCACAGCTCACCGGTCGCGCCCACGGGGAGTTCGTTGCCGCTGTCGTCGCGGATGCTGAGTTCCACACCGGGGATGGGCACGCCGACGCTGCCGGCCTTGGGCGTGCCGAAGAGGGGGTTCACGGTGGCGACCGGGCTGGACTCGGTGGGGCCGTAGCCCTCGATGAGCGGCAGCTTCGGGAAGCGGGCGTGGAACTGCCGCAGCACTTCCATCGGCAACGGCGCACCGCCGCTGATGCACAGTCGCAAGGACGGCAGCTCGACGCCCATCGGCAGACCCGCGAGCGCGCGGTGAATCGGCGGCACGGCCGGCAGCATCGTCGCGCGCCGGTGCGTGATGTCGTCGAGGACGTGCTTGAACGGGCTGACGGACTTCACCAGCACGACGCTCGCGCCCTGGAGCAGCGGGCAGAGCGTGCCGACGGTGAACATGAAGCTGTGGAATTGCGGCAACAGCACGAGCAGCCGGTCTTCCTCGTGGAAGTCGAGGCAGGTGAGGCAACTGCGGACGTTCGCGAGGAAGTTGCCGTGCGTGAGCATCGCGCCCTTGGGCCGGCCCGTGGTGCCGGAGGTGTAGAGCAACGCGGCGAGGTCGGCCTCGTTTAAGTCAGCGGGCAACGGCGCTTCGGCCTCGGCCACCGCGGCGAAGTCTTCCACGCGAAGGAATTTCAGTTCCGGCCGGAGCGCGGCGAGCTTGGCCTGATGCTCCGCGAGGCTGCCATCGGTGATGACGACCTGCGCGCCGGAGTCGGCGAGGATGAAGGCGACCTCCTCGGGCTTGAGGAAGTTGTTGATGACCGTCACCACGCCGCCCGCGCGCCAGACGCCGAAGAGCGCGGCGGGAAACTCCGGGCAGTTCTTCAGCCACACGGCCACGCGGTCGCCGCGCTGGACGCCGAAATCCCGCGTGAGCGCACGCGCCAACCACGCCGCGCGCTGGGCCAGCCAGTCGTAAGCCAACTGCGCCTCGCCCCAGAAGATGGCGGGGTGATAACGGCGGCGCACGACGGTCGCGGCGAAGGCGGCGAAGAGGTTCATGGGCGAGGAGGGTAGGAAGAATCGCGGCGACGCCAACACTGATTTTTTATAAGGAGAGCAGGAGGGCAGGAAGGGGGAAGCCGTTGTGGCCCGCGAATCACGCGAATCAGCGCGAATGGGGAGCCGTGGCCGCATTCCCATTCGCGATGATTCGCGTGATTCGCTGACCTACCTGGCTTGAGGGTAACGCCAGACGAGGTCGCCCA
>JAYTIO010000128.1:0-6465 GCA_043731805.1 Pedosphaera sp.
AACAAGTTGAACAACATCCGGTCTGATTTCACGGGTAACAACACCACGGGTTACTGGCTGCCGGCCGTCAACACCGGCAACAGCACCGCCCCCGGCGCCCCTGGCCAATACGCCGCCGGCGGCAAGGACGCCGCCACCTCCTTCTTCGTGGGTTTGTCGGCGGATGAAACCCAGCCCAACGCCATGTTGAGCGGTGACCGCAACTTCGGCACCCTGGGTGCCGCCAATCAGCCTTGGACCGCCCTCTTTGGCACGGTCCAAAACGGGCCTAAAACGTATGCCAGCAACACCGGCATCGGCCTCCTCGGTTGGGTGGTTGCCACCGGACTGGCCAACGTGCCCGGTGCTGCGCTCGCGCAGCATGATCTCGCCGGCAATCTCACGCTGTCGGACGGCAGCGTGCAGCAGGTCACTGCGGCCGGCCTGCTGACGCAGGTGAACCAGGGCGGGACTGGGCTTGGTGGCAACCAGTTCTTCGTCTTGCCGAACTGAACTACGGTTAGATCGCCTCTCGGGAAGGGACACTCGTTGCGAGTGTCCCTTCTGCTTTTTCCATGCCAGTGACACCATTTCGGAATGAGCTTCGGTGGAATGGCAGCGGATCACGACATGCTCCTGCTCCCTACCCCTGAACCTGGTAGGGCCGTCCTGTGGACGGCCTCGTTCGCTCTGGAGAGACGAGGCCGCGCGCAGCGCGGCCCTACCGGGTTCAGGGGCTGAAATCGGGAACTGCGGCGGCGCGTGGGTTCTCTCCCTTCCTCGGAGAAGGGGACGGCGCGCACCGTAGCCTGCCAGTGCATTCCACCGGTTCACACCGGAACTTGGTATTACTCGCCGAAAACTGCGAGGAACCTGGGTTCGCAACGGGTCACTGGCCCGGGTTGGTCACCGGCTGGGTGTAGGCTTGGCCGGCGCGATAGAGCTGCAGGCGGGCGCGAATGGACTCCTCCAGCGTGGAGAGTTTTGCCTCGCGGGCCAGTTGGATGGCTTGCGTGGCCAGTTGACAGGCCCCTTCGTAATCGCCGTTGGCGGCGGTGGCCGCTGCCGCCACATCCAGGGTCGGCGCGGACGCCCTGGCGGTCAGCGCCACCTTGGCCAGGATCAAGGCTCTGGGCGCATCCCGGCACTCAGAACGGGTGGCCAGGAGCCAGGCCAGTTGTTGCGTGGCAGACAGGTGATTGGGCTTCCGCCGCAGCACCTCCTCGAATTGGTCCCTGGCCTCCAAGGGGCGGTGGGTGCGAGCGAGGGTGAGGGCGAAATTGTGCCGGGTGTCCGGATTGGCCGGGGCCAATTCCAACGCGGCGCGGAAGTGGAGGAGCGCTTCTTCGGCCCGCCCTTTTCTGGCCAGCAGCCCGCCGAGGTTGCTGCGGGCCAGGGCATGGGAGGGATTGAGTTGAACGGTTTCCTGCAGGAGCGCCAGGGCTTCGTCGTCCCGGCCGGCGGCGGCCAGATAGGCGGCCTTGTCGGTGCGCGCGTCGCTGTCCAGCGGGGCGAGCCGGAGGGCCTCCGTGAGTTCCACTGTCGCGCCCGCGTAGTCTTTCAGGGCGGCGAGGGCGAGGGCGTTCATTTTTAGGGGCCAGACGCGGTTGGTTTCCGGTGCTCGGGCGCTGGTGTCATGCATCAACCGCAGCCACTCCGCGATGTCGCGGGGATTCTTCTCCCGGCTAAACGCCTCGGAAATCATGGCCTGGGCACGGGCATACTCGCCTTGGTTGAAGTAGCACAGCCCCAAATTCCAGACCATCCCAGGACGTCGGTCGATGGCAATGGCGCGTTCCAGAATGGGGATGGCTTCGGCGGACCGGGTCGTGAGCATGAGGTCGGCGGCCAGGTTGTTGGCGGCGCTCACGTTCCTGGGATGCACCTCGAGGGACCGCCGGAACGCCTGCTCGGTGTTCTCCCAATACCGCAACTGCAGGCGGGTGGAGACCGCGCAGGCCAGCAGGACGAGGACGGCGGCTCCCGGCCCCCAGCGATTCAGCCAGGGCCGGTTTTCGGCCACCGCGACGGCCCCCCACACGAGTAACAAGAACAAGCCCACCAGCGGCACATAGGTGTAACGGTCGGCATGGGCTTGCTCGCCCACCTGCACGAGGCCGATCATGGGCACCAAGACCCCGACAAACCAGAGCCACCCGACCGGCAAAAATGGGAACCGCCGGCCACTCGACAGGAAACGGACGGTAAGCCCCACGCAGAGCAACACGACCCCGGCCCACTTCCAGGACGGGGCCTCGGGGGTGAAGGGATTCAGGAGGCAGAGATCAGCCGGCCAGAAAGTCTGCCGCAGGTAGATGGTGTAGGCCTGCGACACCCGGACCAGCTTGACGTAAAGCGGGATGTTCTCCGACATCGTCCCGACCTCGCGTTGGGCGGTCATCGTGGACAGGCTGAGGGCCAGGACGATGGCGAAGAGCGGCAGCTTTTCCTTGAGCACCAGCCAGGTGGCAGCGAACTCAGTCCGCCAGCCCGGGTGCCGCCACCAGGCAAGATTGACCGGATTAACCCGCCGCAGCGGCCAGTAGTCCAGCAGCAGGAGCACACACGGGAGCGTGACAATCATCGGCTTGGACATCACGCCGAACACGAAGCCAACCAGAACCTGAGCGTAGCGGCCCGCCAGCGGCTGTTCCACGTAGCGGGCATACGCCCAGAGCGTGTAGAACCAAAAGAAGCCGCACAGCACATCCTTGCGTTCGGAGATCCAGGCCACGGACTCCACATGCAGCGGGTGCCAGGCGAAGAGGGCCGCTACCATCGCACTCCGCCACACGGTGCCCGTCAGCCGGTGCAGGGCCAGCAGCAGCATGACCGTGGCGGCGATGTGGATGAACAGACTCGTGAGATGGTGCAGGCCCGCAGCGGCGCCGAAGAGTTCGATGTCCAGCATGTGCGACAACCAGCTCAACGGCCGCCAGTAATCAATGTCCGTGGAGGTGCAGGCCCATTTCACCCCTTCCCAAGTGAAGCCCGCCGCGATCTTGGGATTGTTGGTGACGAATACATCGTCGTCGTAGGCCACAAAGTTGTATCCCACCAACGGAAAGAAGATCAGGAACGTCAGCAGGGCCAGGCCGACGGCGACTTTGGCCAGCAGCACCTGCGAACCGTCGGGGATGGCGAGGTCCGAAGGGTTGGGGCGGGGGTTGGGGCTGGCGGCGGTGGGCAGGTTCATCGGCGGCGACGGGGCGTTGGCTCAGGGCGGTTGGTCAGGGCTGCCGCGGCACGGTGGTGGTCAATCGAGCGTTCCGCAACTCTGGCGGAGAGTGAACGCCGCCACGCTAGGGTTTCCCCCCCGAGGTGTCAAAGCGCGTGTTGGCTTGGCTGCTGGGAAAGCTGGCAGGTAGGCGGGCGCTTCGCACCTGTGCCAGTGGCACTTGAGCGTCAATCCAGCCCCACCCAGGTCGTCAGCAGCGCGGCTCCGGCCAGCCACGCGAGCCACCACCAGGACTTCACGCCGCGCCAGGCCAGGCAGATGAACCCGCCGAGCAGCCAGAGCAGCCACAGCGCGATTTAGGTAACGAACTGAAATTTGGACAACCGATGGATGACTAACCGGGCACGGGGTTGTTGGCATTTGCCTCATCCTTCGACCGCGGAACTGCCCGGCACATTTGTGCCTGGCGATCCGGTAGCACCAACTCCACAGGCTGGCGTCGTCATGGCCCCAAAAAACCGGCAGCCCATCAAGTATCGCGGGCAGCGTCTCCTGCAGCGCTTCGTTCACGGCTTCACGAGAAAACCGGCTTGGGATGTAACGGTGGAGTTCTGGGCATTTGGAGGGCGCTGGAAACGCGCGCTACTGCATCGCCGTGTCCTTTGAAGCGATGAACGGCGAAGTCCCTATCTACTCGCTCATTGAGAATGAAATGCGCGTGGCTGAACCAGAAATCAGGGTTCAAGCGCATATTTTTAGCCGCCGCCAAAACCATATCCCCGCCCAATCGCGGGTTCGGTTCGCGGGCAGCCACTCGGGATGGCCCGAGGTCCGGGGGGCCGTGCGCGTGGCGGCACTTGTCAGGCTTTTCCCTCAGTCTATCCTCGCTCCCAATGAAGCCGGCCATCGTTCGGACTTGATATGCCCACCTCCAGCCAGAAAGTTCGCGACTTCGTCCGCCGCCGCACTGGCACGCGCTCCGAGTCAGAACTCCGCGAGCGCCTCCGCCCCAGAACCGACGCCTTGCCCGCGCGCCTTCCCGGCGGCACCGCGCTCACCGCCGAGCGGGTGGATGCGCGCTGGCAGGCATTGCTTCAGCCGGACGCGGTGCGCGCCGAAATCGCCGACGCCGCCAGCCTCGGACGCCTCGACGTGTTCGCCCGCAACATCGAGAACTTCATCGGCACGGTGAAGGTGCCGGTGGGCATGGCCGGGCCGCTACGAGTCAACGGGGCATTCGCGCATGGTGATTTCCACATCCCGCTGGCGACGACCGAGGCCGCGCTGGTCGCGAGCTACGACCGGGGGGCGCGCATCATCACTGAGGTGGGCGGTTGCTCGGCGGCGCTGCTGAACGAGGGTGTCGTCCGCGCGCCCGGCTACGCCTTCCGCGCACTGGCAGACGCCGGCGAGTTTGTGCTTTGGGTCACGCGGGAGACGGACGCGCTGCGCGCCGCCGCCGAGGCCACCACGCATCACGGACGGCTCTCCGACGTGCGCGTGACCG
Organism: Pedosphaera sp.; assembly: GCA_043731805.1. Classification (GTDB taxonomy): domain Bacteria; phylum Verrucomicrobiota; class Verrucomicrobiia; order Limisphaerales; family SXTU01; genus SXTU01. The sequence goes on from JAYTIO010000128.1 coordinate 4,665, forward strand.
TCGAGGGCAATCACGTTTTTCTCCAGCTCGAGTTCTTCACCGCCGCCGCCGGTCAGAACATGGCGACCATCGCCACCGACGCCGTGTGCAACTACATCCGCGAACACACGCCGGTGCAGCCGGAGTATGCCTTCGTGGAAGCCAACTTCTCCGGCGACAAGAAAGCCTGCGCGCTGTCGTTCGCCTCCGTGCGCGGGAAGAAGGTCGCCGCCGAAGTCCGCTTGCCCGCCGCGCTCGTCGAGCGACGACTGCACTCCACTCCGAAGCGGATGGAGCAATTCCTCCGCATGGCCACGACTGGCGCGATGCTCAGCGGCGCATTCGGGGTGCAAGGCCACTACACAAACGGCCTCGCCGCGCTCTATCTCGCCACCGGCCAGGATGTCGCGTGCGTCTCTGAGTCCGCTGTGGGGATCACGCGGCTGGAGGTCACGGACGACGGCGGCCTTTATGCCTCGGTCACGTTGCCCAACATCGTCGGCGGCACCGTCGGCGGCGGCACGGGCCTGCCGAGCCAGCGCGCCTGTCTGGAACTGCTCGGCCTGCATCGTCCCGAGGACGCGCCCGCGCTGGGCGAAGTTTGCGCCGCCCTCGCGCTGGCGGGCGAGCTCAGCATCATCGGCGCGTTGAGCGCGCAAGAATTCACCCGCGCCCACGCCCGGCTTGCCCGCAGTCGCAAGCCGGCGGCTGCGTGAGGTGTGCGGTCCTGGGGAAAAGCGGCGCTGAAGCCGCCGCAGTCCAAACGCTGACGCGACCGCCCCAACGCCTCGGACCTCGCGAAGCGTCTGGACTGCGGCGGCTTCAGCACCGCTTTCGGGCGCGACCCCGCATCTGAAACCCCGCCCTCGCATCGGAATCTTCAATTCCCTCCCACCCGCAGATTCGCTCACACTCCGGCCCATGAACTCCGTTCCCGCTCCCGCTCTCACCGGCCTGGCCCGCTGGTGGGTTTACCAGCGCGAGCGGTTCCCCCTCTTCGGGCACGGGCCGCTCATCCTCGCGTTCAGTTTCTCGGCGGTAAGCTTTTCCTGGCTGTTGCGCTCGGAGTCCGGCTGGCCCGCATGGCGCGGCGGCCGCGTTTGGCTGCTGTTTGATGTTCTTCCTCCAGCTCCGCATAGCGGATGAGTTCAAAGACTTCGAGGAAGACTCGCGGTTCCGTCCGTATCGGCCCGTGCCGCGCGGGCTGGTGAAGTTGCGCGAACTCGGCTGGCTCTTCGTCCTCGGCGCAGGCGTGCAGCTCGCCCTCGCACTCTGGCTCGCGCCGCGCATGGCCCTGCTGCTCCTGCTGCCGTGGGGCTACCTCGCGGGCATGAGCAAGGAGTTCGGCTGCCGCGACTGGCTCAAGGCCCGGCCCGTCACCTACCTCTGGACGCACATGCTCATCATGCCGCTGGTGGACTTCTACGCGACCGGCTGCGACTGGCTCGCCAGCGGCGCTTCGCCGCCAGCCTCTTCAACGGCGTCGTCATCGAGCTGGGCCGCAAGCTCCGCGCGCCCGCCGACGAGGAGCACGGCGTCGAGACCTACACGGCGCTCTGGGGCCGCCGCGTGGCGGTGGGCGCGTGGCTGGCGATGCCCGCGCTGACGCTCGGATGCGCCACGCTCGCGGCGCGGCGCATCGGATTCGCGGGCGTGGTCGCGGGCACGCTGACCGCGCTGCTGGCCTGTGCGGTCGTGTGCGCGGTTCGCTTCTGGCGCGCGCCAGAGCCGGGTCGCGGCAAGACCTTTGAACTGCTTTCCGGTTGCTGGACCCTCGCGCTCTATTTGAGCCTCGGCCTCGTTCCCTTACTCGTGCGCCAAT
>JAYTIO010000129.1:0-7229 GCA_043731805.1 Pedosphaera sp.
GGTAAATCCCGCTTCATCGAGGCCGAAAGCTGAGGCCAGAAAAATGAGGTCAGCAACATCCCAAGATTTTTCTACCCCCCATCTTTCTGACCCTCCAACCGGACGTGCCTGATCCCCTCACTTCCGCAACTTCGCCAGAAAACCCGGATCCGTCCCCGCCAGGTCAGCCCGCCGCTGCGCCGCCAGCACCGCGCCATACACCCGCACATCCCGCGCTAGCATGGCCACGCGCTGCCGAAACACATCACTCGCCACCGCGCCGTCGCGCACATCCTCCTTGTCCGCGAAGGTCACGCCGTAAGGCAGCACCCAGGCGTAACACTGCCGCGCCACCGTGCGGATTTGGTCGTGGACGGTCAGCCCCTTGTCGAAGGAGCCCACCACGCTGGCGAAGAGCTTGCCGGCGTATTCCTTCCAGAAATGGTCGAGGAAGTTCTTCAGCGCGCTGCTCACGCTGCCATGGTAATCCGGCGTGAGCAGCACCAGTGCGTCGGCCCGGTCCACGCGCGCCTTGAGCGCAGAGAAGTCCGGCGCGCTCCACGAGCTGTCGGGATTGAAGAGCGGCAGCGGCGTCGCCTCGTAGTCGAACACATCCACCCCACACCCCTCCGCGCGCAACTGGTCGGCCACATACTGACCCACCACGCCGGTGGAGCCTTTCCGGCTGGTGGTGCCGATGACGAGGAGAACGTGCGGTGCTGCCATGACGGGAAGCTGTAGCCGGAACCCGTCTTTGGTGCAATGTCCGGCCCACCCATCTTCCCGGGTGTGCCCGGAAAGTTTTGGCGCTCGGGAAGGCCTGACGGCCGCGTGCCCCGAACATTTGGGGGCGGCCCATACGCATTTCTGAGATCCCCTAACGATCAAAACACCTCCTCAAGCGCTCCAACCGGCGACACAAGGGGTAAACCAAGTTTCACCAAGGATCGTCATCAGGTCAGAGGTGCAGCATCGCTAGGACGCCCACGATCGCGCCGGTCGCGGTCAAGGCATACATGCACTTGAGCAGCCAGCGCTTGCGCGTGAGCAGGGCGATGGCCGCTAGGGCGATGGACACCTGCAACAGCGTCATCGCCTGCGCCCAGCGGTGATGCTGGTGGATCTCCATGTCCGAGCGCTGGTCCCACACTTTGGCTTCCGTCTCGAGCTTTTCCGCCTCCTTTTTGATGTCCGCCTTCTCCGCCTTGTAGCGTTTGATCTCGCCCTCGTAGAACTCCCGCTTGGTGTTGGGAATGAGTTCCAGCGCCAGCTCGGCGAGGTTCTGCTTGCCGCTCTTGGCCTGGTAATAATTCCACTGGTTGGAGGCCTCGGTCTTCTTGATGGCTGCGTTGTTCTTGTAAAGCCCCGCGTTGGCCTGCGTCGCTCCGGACATGTAGCCGAAGATCGCCCCCACGGTCGCCACCACCGCCGTGAACATCGCCACATGGCTGGTAATGTTGCCGCCGCCGTGGCTGCTTTTGTGTTCGCCCTTGTGCTCGCCGCCGTGCGCGTCGTGCGCGCCGTGGGCGGCGTGGGCGGCGTGTTCCAATTCGTGATCGTGCGGTCCGTGGACGTGAAAACCTTGGCCTGACATATCCGTTAATTAAGACGCTGTTATACCGGGTTGCTCCGCATCCGGCCACAGCCTGGACAGTCTGCGGAAACACCACGCCCAGCTTGCAAGACCCACCGCTACCGTTCAAGCGAGTTCCACTCGCCAACCGTCCGTTTAACCGATCGCCGAAGTTGGCCGCAAAGCACCCAAGAAAACGCAAGAAGGTAAAGGTTCCTTGGAATCGGCTGCCGGCCTCGCAACGCCAGTTTTCACCTCGTTACTGCCCCCGGTGCATGGCTGACCGTTGAATATCCCCTTCCGCGCGCCCATCTCCCCATGCACTCTTTCCTCACATGAAGCCCCGTCCCGCCCGCCTCGGCCGCCGCGAATTCCTCCAAACCTCCGCCGCGACCGCCGCCACACTCGTCGCCGCGCCCACCGACGCCAAGGCCCAGACGCGTCCCGCCCCGCGCCAGTCCCTCATCGCCGAGGAAAACACTCGGCCCGGCTCCCTCGACTGGCAGCTCACCCGCGTCCGGCTCGACAAAACCGGCGGCTTCCGCGCCCCGGCCATCGAGGGCTACTGCTCCCGCCAGAGCGTGAAGGCCGGCGAGACCTTGGACTTCATGATCAGCGTCAACCCCGACGCGAAGTTCCTCTTTGAAGTCTTCCGCACCGGCTACTACGGCGGACGCGGCGCACGGCTGATGATGACCGAAGGCCCCATCCCCGGCACCCAGCAGCCCGACCCGCCCATCGGCGAGAACCGCCTGCGTGAGTGCCGGTGGGCACCCGTGGTCTCCTTCAAAATCCCTGCCAACTGGCCCAGCGGCGTCTATCTCACGCGCCTCACCACCGTGCCCGACCGGGCCACCGAGCCTTACTGGCAGAGCTACATCATCTTCATCGTCCGCGACGACCGCCCCGCCGACTTTCTCTTCCAGTGCAGCGACAACACCTGGCAAGCCTACAACCGCTGGCCCAACGACTACTCCCTCTACACCGACCCTCGCGGCGCGCACGCCGTCGGCACCGAGGTGAGCTTCGACCGGCCTTACGGGAAGTATGCCCAAATCTACGAGCACCCGCTGTCCCTCGGGTCCGGCGAGTATCTCCTTTGGGAATTCCCCCTCGCCTACTGGCTGGAGCAACACGGCTACGACGTGACCTATTGCTCGAACCGCGATTGCCTCGAAGTCGGCAACCTCACCCGCTGCAAAACCTTCCTCAGCGTCGGCCACGACGAGTATTGGGACCCGCGCCAATACGACGCCGTGAAGTCCGCCATCGCCGCCGGCACAAACGCCCTCTGGCTCTGCGGCAACTCCGTGTTTGGTCGCACGCCGTTCAAGCCCTCCGCCCGCGGCCAGGGCAGCCGCATCCTCCAGCGCACCGGCATCTACGCCGGCCTCACCGACGCGGAAATCGAGGCGTCCCTCAGCGTCTTCACCAAGGCCTGGAAACGCGACACCCGCAACGAAGCCGACCTCATCGGCGCGCGCAGCATCGTGCCCTTCAACGGCGGCGGCGACTGGGTCTGCGCCAAACCGGACCACTGGATTTTTGAAGGCACCGGCATGAAGAAAGGCGACGCGATTCGCGGCCTCGTCGGCTGGGAACACCACGGTGCCCCCGCGAACATCCCCGGCCTCGAAGTCGTGGGCGAAGGCACCGTCTGGCGCGGCGGCACGACCCCGGCGCACTGGACCGCGACGATTTTCCCCGGCCCGAAAGGAAACATTGTCTTCAATGCCGCCACGATTTGGTGGCCGCAAGGTCTCAGCACGCCGCCCGGCCACATCCTCCCCTGGAGCCACTGGAGCCGCCCCCACGGCCCCGACCCTCGCGTGCAACGCATCACGGAGAACCTGCTGAAGCGGGCGAGCCGGTGAGCGGGCGGGAGCAGGATTAGGAGCAAGATCAGGAGCAAGATCAGGAGCAGGAGCCGAGTGCGTCCGGCCGCCAGACGCCTTGCCCGTGCTCCTAATTCTAATCCTGATCCTAATCCTTCTCCTCCCCCTCCTGACTCCGAGTTTGCCATGCGCCCCGCCCGTCGCCATTCTCCGCCCCAGTCAACCGTTCACACGCACCATGAAACATTTCCTCCTCGCCCTCACGTTCGCCGCCCTCGCCACCAGCACCCGCGCCGCCGACCCCGCCATCGGCGTCGGAGCTAAGCCCATTGCCGGTGCGGAAATCCTCATGGATGGCTCGCGCAAGCTGCTGGATGACAAGTGGACTTACTGGCAAGGCCCCCGCTTCGCCTCCGCCCTCCCCATCAAGTGGAAGATCGTCGAAGACCCCGTGGACAAAGGCGCCACCGTGGTGCAGACCGACGACCCCGTGGCTCTCGGCGGCAAGTTCGGCACCGCCGACATCGTCACCAAGAAGCCCTACCGCGACTTCCGACTGCACGTCGAGTTCCTCGTCATGAACCCGCGCGGCAACAGCGGCGTGTATCTCCAGAACCGCTACGAAATCCAAATCATGGAAGGCGACAAGACCAAGCACGGCATGGGCGCCGTCATCAACGAGACCGAGTCCCCCTACCACGCCTTCGCCGGTCTCGGGAAATGGAACAGCTACGACATCGTCTTCCGCGCCGCGCGCTTCAAGGACGGCCAGCGCACCGAGAAAGCCCTCGTCTCGATGTATTTCAACGGCCAGAAAGTCCACACCAACGTCCCCATCACCCAAGTCTGGGGCGGCGCGAACTCCGGCGTGGACGGCGGCAACGACGGCGGCAAAGGCATCACCGACACGCCCCAGGGGCTCAAACTCCAGTGCGAAGGCCACGACGTCCGCTACCGCAACACCTGGCTCAAGGAACTCGACCTCAAGGACGCCAACACGGACTTCTGAAGCACGGGGCCGAGGCGGGCGGAGCAGGATTAAGATTAGGATCAGGATTACGAGCCGGCGCGTGCGACGGACGCCGTCCTCCTTCTCGTAATCTTAATCCTGCTCCGCCCCCCGAAAGTCCTGCTGACTCCCAGCGAATCCCGTGCATAGTCGCCGCCGTCAATTAAACGCGATGAACTTGTTCCGACCCTCCTCCGCCGCACTGCTGGCCGCCGCCCTTTTCCCCACTGTCGTCAGCCACGCCGCCGCGCCCACCGCCGCCGACCTCGCGTTCTACGAGCAGACCGTGAAACCCATTCTCGCGAGCGCGTGCTTCGAGTGCCACAGCCACGAAGCCAAGAAGTTCAAAGGCGGGCTCGCGCTGGATTCCACCGCCGCCATTCTCAAGGGTGGCGACACCGGCCCCGCCCTCGTCCCCGGCGACGTGGAGAAAAGTCTCCTCATCAAGGCCATCCGCTACACCGACGCGGACCTCCAGATGCCGCCGAAGAACAAGAAGCTCGGCTCCGACCAGATTGCCGCGCTGGAGAAGTGGGTGAAGCTCGGCGCACCAATGCCGGACAGCGGGGCGAAGGTCGCCGTGCGAGGGAAGATCACTGAGCAGGACCGGCAGTGGTGGGCCTTCGTGCCGGTGCGGAAGCCGGCGGTGCCAAGCGTAGTAATAAGTAAGGAAGTAATTACTAGTCAGTTCGGGAGCAACCGACCAGGCCAGTCCCCACTAAACACTCAATCACTAATTACTAATCACTCCACGAACCCCATCGACGCGTTCGTCCTCCAGAAACTCGCCGCGGCCCAGCTCCAACCGTCGCCGCCCGCCGACCGCGTCACGCTCGCGCGCCGCGTTCACTTCGACCTCACTGGCTTGCCGCCGACGCCCTTCGAGCTGGACCAGTTCCTCGCCGACAAATCCGCCGCCGCCTACGAGAAGCTCGTGGACCGCCTCCTCGCCAGCCCGCGCTACGGTGAGAAGTGGGCGCGCCACTGGCTCGATCTCGTCCGCTACGCCGAATCGGACGGCTACAAGGCCGACGACTACCGCCAGCACGCGTGGCGCTACCGCGACTACGTGGTGAAGTCGCTCAACGCCGACAAGCCCTACACGCAGTTCATCACCGAGCAACTCGCCGGCGACGAACTCTACCTCAACGCGAAACCCGAAACCCGAAACCCGGAGCACCTGGTCGCCACCGGTTACTTCCGCGCCGGCATTTACGAATACAACAACCGCGATGTGCGCGGGCAATGGCAGCGCATCTTGGAGGACATCACGGACACAAGCGCCGATGTCTTCCTCGGCGTCGGCCTCCAGTGCGCACGCTGTCACGACCACAAGTTCGACCCGCTGCTCCAGAAGGATTACTACCGCTTCCAATCCTTCTTCGCCCCGCTGCTCCCGCGCGAAGACCTCGTCGTCGCCACGCCCGCTGAGAAGGCCGCTTACACCGAGAAACTTGCGAAATGGGAAGCTGCCACCGCCGACATTCGCGCGGAGATTGAGAAGCTGCTGGCGCAGGTGAAGAAGAACGCCGTGGCGGGCGCGATTGAGAAGTTCATCGAGGACATTCGCGTGGACATGAGCAAGCCCGCCACCGAGCGCACGCCCTACGAGCATCAAATCGCCGAGCTCGCGTATCGGCAGGTGACTTACGAGTTCGACAAGCTCGACGCCAAGCTCAAGGGCGAGCCGAAGGAGCGCGTCATCGCGCTGCGCAAGAAGCTCACCGAATTCGACTCGCTCAAGCCCGCGCCGCTCCCGCCGTTCTTCGGAGCGACGGATGTCGGCCCGGTCGCGCCGCCGACGATTCTGGCGAAGGGCAAGAACAAGGAAACCATCGCGCCCGGCTACATCAGCGTGCTCGACGCGCGGGATCTACAAGTCGCCGCCTTGCCGAACTCTACCGGCCGCCGTAGCGAACTCGCGCGCTGGCTCACCTCTCCCGAGAACCCACTCACCGCGCGCGTGATGGTGAATCGACTTTGGCAGGGTCACTTCGGCCGCGGCCTCGCGGCGAATGCCAGCGACTTCGGCAAGCTCGGCGAAAAGCCGTCGCACCCGGAGCTGCTGGACTGGCTCGCTGCGACGTTCGTCGAGAGCGGCTGGAGCTTGAAGGCGATGCACCGCCTGATGGTGACGAGCGCGACATACCGGCAACGCTCCGCGAATTCGGAATTCGGAATTCGGAATTCGGAATTGGCCAGCGCGCAACTCACTGACCCCGACAACCGCCTCCTCTCCCACTTCCCCCTCCGCCGCCTCGAGGCCGAGCAAATTCGCGATGCTGTCCTCGCGGCCACCGGCGAGTTGAAGCTCGAACCCGCCGGCGGTCCCGGCACCGACCAACTCACACCGCGACGCTCGATTTACAGCAAGTGGCTTCGCAATGCGCCGAATCCCCTGCTCAACGTCTTCGACCTCGCCGAGCCGTTCCAGAGCGTCGCCCAGCGCAACGTCACCACCACACCGCCGCAGGCACTACTGCTCCTCAACAGCCAGATGATGCTCCGCCACGCGCGCGCGTTCGCGAAGCGCTTGGAGGAGGAGCATCCGAGTAGCGACGAAGACATGGTCAACGCGGCCTATCGCCTCGCCTTCAGCCGCGGGCCGCGCGCGAACGAGCGTGTCGCAGCGCTGCAATTCCTCGCCGAGCAGAAGCAACGGCTTGGCGCAAAAGGCGAAGGCGACAAAGCCCGTGGTTTCGCCGCCGAGAAGATGCCTTATCGCGATGGCGTCGCGGTGGTCGTCGCCCCGGACATGGGCGGTGACGCGCTCGCCGTGCCCGATAGCCCGAGCTTCCCGACGGGCGACTTCACCATCGAGGCCAACATCCTC
>JAYTIO010000130.1:0-10000 GCA_043731805.1 Pedosphaera sp.
GGTGTCGCGCGAAGCCAGGAACTCGATGCCTTGCTCGTCCGCCGGGCGCTTGGCCGTGAGCGCGACGCCGTTGGGCGAAAGCACTTTCCGGTGGACCAAGTTGCCGCCCGCGTCGCCGATGAAGGCGTTGTCCAAGAACTCCGGCCCGTAGGCGTCGCCGCGGTAAATGGTCGCGCCGGTCGCGCCGGTGAAGTAGCCGGAGACGCGCCCGCCGCCCTCGACCATGCCGGGCACGACGCCGCTGATGCGCCAGCGCGTGCGGACGATGCGCCACGGCTCGTCGGGGCTGAGGCGGAAGACCTCGGCGGCGGGGCCGTCGGCCGCGATGCTGAGGCGCGGGCTGGGCATGGGGAAGGCCGGGTTCCGCGCGGCGTAGCGCTGGTCGAAGAGCAGCATCTGCAAGTGGTCGCTGTTGCTGCACACGAACTTGCGGCCTTGGCTGTCGAAGGAGAGGCCATACTGCCCGCCGCCGGCCTCGGCCTGCATTCTCATGCTGCGCGGGTCGAAGTTGAAGTCACGCCCGCGCAGGTCGAACGCCGGCGGGCCGTTGGTGGCCGTGGACTTCACGGCGCTGCCGCCGATGGGGCCGGTCGCGCCGTGGATGCGGTTGTCGAGGCCCCAGTTGAAGGAGTTGATGAGCGCCTGCACGTTGAGCCGCGCCGCGCCGCTGCCGAAGCCGGTGAAGACCACCTTGCGCTCGTCGGCCTGGCCGTCGCCGTTGGTGTCCTTCAGCCAAATGATGTCCGGCGTCGCGCCGACGAAGACGCCGCCGTTGTAGCAGATGATGGCCGTGGGCCACGGGAGGTTGTCGGCAAAGATGGTGGACTTGTCGAACTTGCCATCGCCATCCGTGTCCTCGAGCAGGCGGATGCGCCCGGCGTGCGGCGTCTCGTCGCGCCGCTCGGAGTAGTCAATCATCTCGACGACGTAGAGCCGCCCGTGCTCGTCGAAGGCCATCGTGACGGGGCTGTGGACGAGCGGTTCGGCGGCGACGAGTTCGAGGCGGAAGCCTTTCTTCACCTGGAAAGTCGCCGCCGCGTTCGCCGGTTCGACGGCGGGGAAGCGCGGGAGTTCCTGCGCGGCGACCGTAGGCGGCGCGGGCTGGGCGAGCGAGGTGAGCTCAAAGGCAAGTGCCACGAAGACCAATCGGCAAGGCGTGAGAAACGGGCGCATGGGAGAAAAGATGGTGCGTTCCCCGTCCGCTGGGAAGCCGGAAGCATTCAGCCACGCCGCCGCCCGGCGCGCATCCGGTGGCTGCCCTCAGTTCCGCACCGAGCGGACGAAGGTGTCCAGGTCATCGCTCTGCTTCGCGCGTAGCTTGGCCTTCCCGCGCATGGTGCCGACGATGCGGTCCCACTCCGCGCTGCCGTAGGTGGCGGGGTCGAACTGGCGATGGCAGTCCGTGCAAGCCCCGCCGATGATCTCGCGCCCGCTCTTGATTTGCGCGGCGGTGAGACCGTTCTGGAACTTGCCGACCACGGGGACAACGGCCTTGGGCGGATCGAGTTCCACCTTGGCCAGCGGGTTCGCGGGGGCCGCTGCGGGCGCGCTGAATTTTGCCGAAGTCGAGGCAGCGGGCGCATCCTTGCCCGCGCCCTTCTTCTTCACCCAGATGCCCGCCGCCACGAGTGCTCCGATGGCCAGCACGCACGCGACGACCGTTCCGATGACCAGCTTGGCCTTCCCCCCGCCGACCGCCACCACGTCCGCGCCGCCGTCGCCGTCGAGCTTCAGTGGCGTCTCCTGCTGGCAATGCGGGCACGGCACGTTCGCGCCGACCGCTTCGGCGGGATACTCGATGCGTCCGCCGCAGTGCTCACAGGTGCATTTGAGGAAGCCGGGCATTTTGCTGGGCGGATTAGGATTAAGATTGGGATGAAGCGCAAGCGGGGAAAAGCGGCGCTAAAGTCGCCGCAGTCCAGACGCTGACGCGACCATTCCACAGCCGCAGGCCTCGCGCAGCGTCTGGATTGCGGTGGCTTCAGCACCGCTGTTGGAACAAGGCACCGACGGGCTACTTGTGGCGATGCCCGCGACTTGCTACCACTCGGCGCACATGAAACCGCACTCATTTCTCCACACTGTCTTCGCCCTCGTCTGGCTGGCGCTTCCTCTCGTCGGTGCCGCGCAGGACGCGAAGCCCAAGGCCGACGCGAAGAAAGCCAAGCCCGCGCCTCTCCTCGACGACCCAACCCTGCCGCGCGTGCTGCTCATCGGCGACTCGATTTCGATGGGCTACACCCAGCCCGTGCGCGACCTGCTCAAAGGCAAGGCCAACCTCCACCGCATCCCGGCCAACGGCGGCCCGACCAGCAACGGCCTCAAGAATCTCAAAACCTGGCTCGGCACGAACAAGTGGGACGTGATCCATTTTAACTTCGGCATCCACGACGCGAAGTTCATGAAGCCAGGCGAACAGCAGGTGCCGCCCGCCGATTACGAGAAGAATCTCCGCGAGTTGGTGAAACAGCTCCAGGCCACCGGCGCGAAACTCCTCTGGGCCACCACCACGCCCATCCCCGACGGCGAGCTGTCCCCGGCCCGCACGTTCGACAAGGTGCCTACCTACAACGCCATCGCGCGAAAAGTCATGGAGGAAAACGGCGTCGCCATCAACGACCTCAACGCCACCATCACGCCGCACTTGGCCAAGCTGCAAAACCCGAAGGACGTTCACTTCAACAAGGAAGGCTCTGAGTTCCTGGCCAAGGAAGTCGCCGCGAAGATTACGGTGCTGTTGTCGGCCAAGTGAAAGCGCCGGCCAGCGCCGGTCCCCGTCCGCCGCAATCCCTCCTTTCCGCTGCCGCGCGTGCCCGCTAGGCTCCGCGCACCGATGGACTTTTACTCGCTTATCCATTGGGTGTCGCTGGTGCTGGCCGGAGCCGCGCTGGTGCTCCTGCTGGTGCTCGTGCTGCGCCAGTCGTTCCGCAACCGCCATACCCGGCGCGATGCGCAACGCCGCCAGTCGCTCATGGCCCTCGCGCTCGAATACATCGAGGAGCCTCAGTTTCTCCCCGCCTTCAAGGCCCAGCTCCAGCCGGCGGACCAGCGCCTGCTCGTCCAGCTCTTCGCCGAACTGCTGCCCAAGGTGCGCGGCGACTACGCCGAGAAGGTCGTGCATCTCATGCGCGAAATGGGCTTGCGCGACCGCTGTCTCGTCCGGCTCAACTCGCCCAAGTGGTGGCAGCGCGCCGAGGCGGCGGCCGTGCTGGGCTGGTTTCAGGACGCGCAAGTCATCGCCGCGTTGGGACGCGCGCTGGACGACTCGCAGGTCGCGGTCCGGCTCGAGGCCGCGCGCGCCCTGGCCCGGCTCCAGGCGGTGCAGTCCGTCGCCAGCCTCGTCGCGCGGCTGGCCGTGGTGGATGCCTCCCACTCGCTCGGCGTGCAGGAGATTTTCCGCTCGCTCGGTCCCGGCGCGGTGGCGGAGCTGATCGGCGTGCTGGGGAGCGATGTGGCGGAGCACGTCAAGATGCTCGCCGCCGACGCGCTCGGCCACATCGGCGACCCGCGTGCCGTGCCCGCGCTGTTGCGGCTCTTTCACACGCCCGGCCGAAAGGACAGCGCCCCCCGCCACGAACACAAATCCCGCCGGGGCCCGACCGAGGCCGACGGCAGCCCGCCCGCCGCCGCGCCCGTCGCGCTGCGCCTCGCGGCCATGCAGGCGCTCAGTGTCCTGGTGGACCCGCGCTCGCTCGACGCCATTCTCGACGCGCTCGCGGACCCCATCTGGGAAGTCCGCGCCCAAGCCGCCCACTGCGCCAGCCAGCTCGGCTCCACCGAGGCGATTCCGCGCCTGACCACCCTCCTGCACGACGAGCACTGGTGGGTGCGCTTCCACGCGGCGGAGGCGTTGTTCAAGCTGGGCGAAGCCGGCGTGCAAGCCCTGCTCCAAGCCGCGCGCAGCACCTCCGCCCGCGCGGCGGACATCGCCGGCGGGTTGCTGCGAGAGAAGGGAGTGGCGGTGTGACAAAACCCCAAACTCCAAGCTCCAATTTCCAAAGAAGCTTCAAGTTCCAAGTATCAAACGTCCGGCAGGGACGATGGGCGGAGGGCGGGGTTGGCATTTGGAGCTTGGGGCTGCTTTGGGACTTGGAGCTTGGGCTTTGGAGCTTCCCGCCATGACCCACCTCTGGTCCCTCGTGAAGTTCATCAACGGCTGCGTGCTCGCGCTGCTGCTGGTGCAGAGCGTCATCTACCTCGCGCAGCTCATCGTCGCGTTCCTCGAACTCCGCCAGCATCGCCACCGCGTCTCCCGCGCCGACCCGTGGTGGCTGCTCACCAGCGGCGTCGCCCTGCCCATCTCCATTCTCGTGCCGGCGCACAACGAGGAGGAAACCATCGTCGAGAACGTCCGCTCGATGCTGGCCCTGCACTACCCGGACTTCGAAGTCATCGTCATCAACGATGGTTCCAAGGACCAGACGCTCCCGGTGCTCATCGCGGCGCTGGGCTTGCAGAAACTTGAGCGCGTCTGGCACGCGGACGTGCCGCACAAAGAGATTCGCGGCCTTTACGGCAACCCCCGCCACCCGCGTCTGCTCGTCGTGGACAAGGTCAACGGCGGCAAGTCCGACGCGCTCAACGCCGGCATCAACCTCGCCCGCTGCCCGCTCTTCTGCGCTGTGGACGCCGACTCACTCCTAGACCACGACTCGCTCTTGCAAGTGATGCGGCCATTCATCGAGGAGCCCGAGGAGATGGTCGCCGTGGGCGGGCGCATTTGCATCGTCAACGGCTGCACCGTGCGCGCCGGTCAGGTCGTGGACATCGCGCTGCCGACCCGCCCGCTGGCCCTGCTCCAGAGCATCGAATACATCCGTGCCTTCCTCATCGCCCGCCTGGCCTGGAGCCGGCTGGGCGCGATGCTCATCATCTCCGGCGCGTTCGGCCTCTTCAAACGCAGCGCCGCCGTCCAGGTCGGCGGCTACAGCCACGACACGGTGGGCGAGGACATGGAAATCGTCGTCAAGCTCCACCGCCACTGCTGCGACCGGGGCCTGAAGTATCAAATGCGTTTCGTGGCCGACTCCGTCTGCTGGACGCAGGCCCCCGAGACCTTCGGCGTCCTCCGCCGCCAGCGCACCCGTTGGCAGCGCGGCATGATGCAGTCCCTCGCCAAGCACCGCGTCATGGTGGGCAACCCCAAGTATGGCCCCGTCGGCACGCTGGGCATGAGTTACTTCGTCCTCTTCGACATCGTCGGCCCGGTCGTCGAACTCGCCGGCCTGCTGCTCGTGCCGATTTCCTGCTACCTGGGCGTGGTGACAACGGACTTCTTCCTCGCGTGGCTGGCGCTGACGTTCACCTACGGCGTCTTCCTGAGCGCGAGCGCCTTGCTGCTGGAGATGATGGTCGCGCGCACCACGCGCGCCCGCGACCTGGCGCTGCTGACGATGAGCGCGGTGCTGGAGAACTTCGGCTACCGGCAGCTCAACAGCCTCTGGCGCATCGAAGGCATCTGGCAGTTTCTCACCGGCAAGCAAGGCTGGGGGGCGATGGAGCGGACGAAGTTCCGCAAGTCGCCGAAGCCGGAAGGCTGACGCCGCACGTCAGCCGTTGTCCTGCCGCTTCACGCCCTTGCCGTGCTGGCGCTGGCGGTTGGGGCGGAACGCGCGGTCAGGGCCTTCGATGCCGTTGGCCTCGCCCATGTAGAGGCTCATGAGGTAGGCGCGCTTGGTCTGCTGCACCTGCTGCTGGCGGCGACCGCGAATCAGTTCGGCAATTCTGGCAATCAAGCGCATCGGCTGTCGTCGGTGACGGCGGGAAGCTTGGAGGAAAGCGGGCGGGGCGGAAAGCGGAAATCCTCAGGCCACATGCTCCGGCGTGGGCGGCTTGAGGCGCGGGTCCTGCGGGTGCGCGCCCACGTCACCGTGGTAGGCGGTCTGGCGGCGGAAGCGCAGTTCCGCCGCGCGCGTGTCGTCCCCGGCGGCGGAGGTGGCGATGGCGGGCAGGTCAAACTTTCCATCCGGCAGCGCGAAGCGGTAGCTGAACGTGCCGTCAGGCCGCAGCCGAATCCGGCGGCCACCGATGGTCACGGTCGCGTCCGGCTCGGTCGCGCCGTAGAGGATGAGTTCGGCATTGAGGTTGAACCAGAAGCCGCGCGCCTGCTCGCCGCCGGCCATTGGCCCGGCCAAGCTGCCGAGCGCACCAAACGGGCTGCTGGGCGAGCCGAGTCCGAGCGCCCCCTGGCCGGCGGCAAGTTGCGCGGCGGTCTGGTCGGAAAGCTGTCGCACGAGCTGGCGACGGACGAGTTCCGTGATGTCCAGCGAGCCGATCCACACGCGGCGCACCTCGTCCATCGTGATGACTTCCGCGAGCGCCTGGGCTTGCGCCGGGGTCCACTGCGGCGCGGGCGCGGGGCCGGCGGCCTCGGCGGGCGTGGCCCGGGCGACCGGCGCAGCGGGCGACTCGGGCTGAGGCGCTTCCAGCTCGGCGGGCGGCGGAGCGAAGGTGTCGGCGGTCGGGAGGTTCGTGTGTCCCTCGGTGCGCAGTTGGGCGAGAGCTTCCATCAACGGCACATGCTGGGTCACGACGGTCTTGACCATCTCGACGAGTTGGTCGAAGGGCACCTCCGCCGGTAGTGTGGCGAACTCCGCGCTCGTGTCGTCGGACAGGCGGTCCGGCGGCGTGATCGTCGCGGCGGAACTGGCGATGGTCTGCCAGCGCTCCTTGCGATCGACGTAGCCGAGTTGCGCGACGAACTGAGTGCCGCCACGCCCGACGTGGATGAACCAGTTGCGTGACTCAGGATGAACGTGCTGCGTGACGAGGGGTTCGCCGAGCGCCTCCTTCTCGAACACCCGCACAATCAGATGGCCGTCGTCGGACTTCGCGTTGTAATCGCGTTGTTGAGGAGTGGACAAATCCCAGTGCGCGTAAAGCCACTGCGGGTCGCGCGCGGTGAGCCAGAGCTTGGCCGTGCCGTAAGCCTCGGGCAGTTCACCACGCTCGGCCAAAGGGCCGGCGTGCGCCGGCGGCGGGGTCGGGCCGAGCGCGTAACGCTGGCCGGGACCGCTGACGCCCGCCGGCGTGCCGGGGTCGCCCGCGAGCAGGAGGAGCGGGATTTCGAGCTTGGGATGGCGGACCTTGCGCGGGGCGGCGGGGCGCTTGGACTTCATCGCCGTGGCGGGCGCGCGGACGGGGCGCTTGGCCTTGGTGGTGAGCGCGGGCTTGGCTGCCGCCTGGGGCTTCGATTCGGTGGCGGTCTTGGCCACCCGCTTAGCTTTCACGGGCGCTGCAGGCGCAGGCTTGACGACGGCCACGGGCGCGGGCTTGGGCGCCGCAGCGGGCAACGGGGCGGGGGTGATCGTCGGGGTCTTCAGGGCGCGACGGATGGGTTTCTTTTCGAGTTTCATAAGGATGTCCGGGGCGAGCGGGTCGGAAGGGCAACGCCTGTTCTCAGCTACTTCAGCGTGCGCCCATCCCGTCGGCCCACGCAACGGAAATTTCGGTGACCAAGGCACTTTGGCCGGCGCTTTTCCCCTCGCCCCGCGCGCAGCGACCCCGTAGAAGTCCGCGCACCATGAAACATCGTTTGCCGCTCCTCGCCGTCGTGCTGCTGGCCGCGCTGCCGTTGCGCGCGGAGAAGATTGTCCTCGTCGCCGGCGGAGCGCGGGACGCCGTCGGGATTCCCGCCACGGAGGCGAAGCTCAAGGAACCCTTCGGCGTGGACTTCGACCGCGCTGGCAACCTCTTCATCATCGAGATGGCCTCCGGCAACCGCCTGCTCCGCGTGGACGCGGCGGGCGTGCTCACGCACGTCGCCGGCACCGGCAAGGCGGGCACGAGCGGCGACGGCGGCCCGGCGCTCGCGGCCGCGTTCAACGGCCCGCACAACCTCGCGGTGCAGCCCGACGGTCAGGTGCTCATCGGCGACACTTGGGCCGGTCGCGTGCGCAAGGTGGACCTGAAGTCCGGCACCATCACGAGTCTCGCTGGCTACGAGGTTCCGGCGGAAAAGGCGCGCAACAGCGGGCCTTACTGCATCACGCTAGATTTCACCGGCACGAAGCTCTACCTCGCCGACCTCACGCGCATCCACGAACTCGACCTCGGCACCGGCACAGCGAAGGTCGTCGCTGGCAACGGCAAGAAGGGCCGGCCCATGGACGGCGCGGTCGCGACCGACGCCCCGCTCTCCGACCCGCGCGCGGTGGCGGTGGACCGGCAGGGGAACATCTACATCCTCGAACGCGGCGGCAACGCGCTGCGCGTCGTCTCGACGGACGGGAAAATCAAGACCGTCGTCAACGCGAGCGGCGCGAAGGGCGGCACGGGTGACGATGGCCCCGCGCTGGCCGCGACGATGAACGGCCCGAAGCACCTCTGCATTGACCTCGACGACAACGTCATCATCGCCGACGCCGAAAGCCATCTCATCCGTAAGTTCACGCCGAAGGACGGAATGCTGACCCGTGTCGCCGGCACCGGGAAGCAGGGCCGGGGCGCGTTGGGCGGTTCGCCATTGGAGTGCGACCTCGCGCGCCCGCACGGCGTGACCGTCCACCGCGACGGCACGCTCTACATCACCGACAGCTACAACCACCGCATCCTGCGGATTGAGAAGTAGGGTTCCACGCTGTTGGGAGTGGGGGACGCTCGCCCCACCTTGCGATCGGGAAAAACCCTGAGCCGCCGCCGGGACTTTCGGCTCGCGAAGGCCCGCGTTTTCGTGTCCGCTTAGGTGTCGTGTCCATCCTTCGATCACTGGCCTGCTGGGGTGTTCTCCTCGCCTTCGCCACCACTGCGGCGGACGCGGCGGACTTCGTGGAGTTCCGTTTCCGCGAGCCGCAGCCGGTGGCCTATCGGGTCGACCTGCCGGCGGGCATCCGCGTCGCGGCGATGCTCAAACCGGAACTCGCCGCCCGGCGCTCAGAGGACGCCGCACAAACCGTGGACCTGACCAGCCGCGTGGTGCTGCGGCTGGCGGACGGCGTGGCCGTCGGGCCGCTGACGGCAGGCCGGTTGCTCACCGTGGACCGCGTGCTCGCCCCGCAGTGGTTCATCCTGCAAGCCCCCGACGCGTGGACCGCCGCGCGCGAGGCCGAGCGGCTGGCGGCGCTGCCTGAAGTGTTGTCGGCGCATCCCGTGCGGCGCATCCCGATGCGCACCAGCGGGCCTTACGCGGCGCGGTTCAACGACCGGTTCTTCGCGAACCAGTGGAACCTGGAGAACCGCGATGCCAACGGTGTGCCGCAAGGTGTGGACCTGAACGTGCGCGCCGCTTGGCCCTTATCGCAGGGCGCGGGCGTGGTCATCGCCATTGCAGACATGGGCGTGCAGATTTCGCATCCCGAGTTTGTGGTCCCGTCTGCCAACCAGCCGCACTACAACTTCGACAACGGCAACACCAACGGGGCGCAGCTCGGGGCCTTGGACAATCACGGCACCGCCGTCGCCGGCTACGCCGTGGCGCAGGGCAACAACGGCATCGGCATCAGCGGCGTCGCCCCGGCGGCGAGTCTGGCGAGCTGGAAGATGCTCGGCTCCACGGAGGAGGCGATAGGGAACATGTTCCAGTTCATGTCCAACGTCGTGGGCGTGCAAAACCACAGCTGGCTCGACAGCGGGACGGGTTTGATCCCCACCAGCGCGTTGGCGGAGAACGGTCTCTCCAACGCGCTGACCTTCGGGCGCGGTGGTCGCGGCGTCCTCATGACTCGCGCCTCCGGCAACGACCGCGAGAGCGCCCAGAACGCCAACGACCAGTCTTACACCGCCGACCCGCGCGTCATCACCGTCGCCGGCGTGCGTATCACCGGGCGCGTGGCCAGCTACAGCACGCCCGGCGCGTCCGTGCTCGTGGCCGCGCCGGTGGGGGACCAGGCCGTTGGCCTCAACGCGCCCCCAACGACCGATCGCACAGGTTCCACCTTCGGCTTCAACGTGGGCATCTTCTACTTGGATGACTCGGCGGACTACGCGTTCAATTCCCTGAGCAGAGATGGCACTTCGTTTGCGGCTCCCCAAATCGCCGGCCTGTGCGCGCTGCTGCTCGGGG
>JAYTIO010000131.1:0-8774 GCA_043731805.1 Pedosphaera sp.
GCTCGCACGAGCGTGGCCACGGAGCTCTTCGAGCGCCGCGATGCCAGCGGCCATCGCCAGCGGGTTGCCGCTCAGTGTGCCGGCTTGATAGACCGGGCCGAGCGGCGCGAGGAAGTCCATGATGTCGCCACGCCCGCCGAACGCCCCGACGGGCAAGCCCCCACCGATGATCTTCCCGAAGCAACTCAAGTCCGGCCGGATGCCAAACCGCTCCTGCGCGCCGCCGGGGGCAAGCCGGAAGCCGGTCATCACCTCGTCGAAGATGAGCACGGTCCCCTGCTCTGCCGTGATCTGCCGGAGGAATTCGAGATAGCCCGGTCGCGGCAGATAAAGCCCCGCGTTGCCCGGCACCGGCTCGATGATGACCGCCGCGATCTCGCCCCGGTTCGCCGCGAAGCACGCCTTCAATGCCTCCACATCATTGTAGGGCAGCACGAGCGTGTGCTTGGCCGTGTCCGCCGGCACACCCGCACTGTCGGGGTTACCGAACGTCAGCGCGCCGGAGCCGGCCTTGACCAGCAAGCAGTCCGCATGGCCGTGGTAGCAGCCGTCGAACTTGATGAACTTGTCCCGCCGCGTGAACCCGCGCGCGAGGCGGATGGCGCTCATGCACGCCTCGGTGCCGGAGTTGCACATGCGCACCTTGGCCACGCTGGGCACGAGCGACTTGATGAGCCGCGCCATGGTGACCTCGGCGGGGTTCGGGATGCCGAAGCTGGTGCCGTGGTCGGCAGCGGCCTTCACGGCGGAAATGATCTTCGGATGCGCGTGCCCGAGGATGGCCGGCCCCCAAGTGCCGACATAGTCAATCAACTCATCACCATCCACCGTCGTCACGCGCGATCCCTTTGCCGACTGCACGAAGAACGGCTGCCCGCCCACGGCGCGGAAGGCGCGCACGGGCGAGTTCACCCCGCCGGGGATGTGCTGCAACGCCTCGGCAAAGAGGGCTTCGGATTTGGCCCGCGAAATCATGGGAAAAACGTAGCGGGGAAGGCTAGTAGAGGACGAGGGTGAAGTTTGAAGAGGGCCCCGTGCCGGCGGCTTCCAGCCGCCGTCCGAAGTGTGGAGGCGGTGCGGTGCTTGAAGCAACGGACGCCCAATGCGGCGGCTGGAAGCCGCCGGCAGGGGCTCACGGCACCTGCCGCACGCGATAGAACCGCTTCGCCACGCCCGCCCCACCGGCGTCCGTGATGAGGGTCGTGTTCGCCGTGGCGGTGAAGTTGGCCACGATGGGCGTCCAGACCGTCGCCGGCAGCGCCGTGGCGCGCTCCAACGTGTATTTCGTCCCGGGATACGTGGTGACCGTCAGGAGGTTGTCGCCGCCAAACTTCGTCACGGCGAGGATGCCCATGCCGAGGCGCACGAACTTCGCCACCGCCGGCACCCCGCTCGTGTTCAGGATGAAAATCATGTGGTGGCCCGGCGGGCAGAGGTTCGGATCGCTCGGCGCGGTGACGGTGAGTTGGCCGTTGCCCGCCGTGAACGCAAGCCGGTTGATGCGCTGGTTCTGGTCGTAGGCGTGCGTCGTGTTGCCGGGGCGAATCCACACGACGTTCGTGATGCTCGCGGCGTCCGGCGTGGTGAGGGTGAACTGCTCGCCATAGGTCACGTTCGCGGGCGCGGCGGTGATGGTGGGGCGCGCGCCCCGGAACAAATACGGCGGCGAGTAAATCTCCGCGCTCGGCTCCGCGAGGTCGTCGGGCGGATTCGGATGCCCGCCGCCCGTCGCGACGACGCGCCCATCCGGCAGCAGGAAGGCGTTCGCGTGATAGCCACGATACCGGACATTCGGCGCCATCGGCGTCCACACTTCCGTCACCGGGTCCCACATCTCCGACATGAGCACCTTGCCCGCCGCGATGTTGAAGCCCGGCGAACTACTGCCGTTGCAGAGGAACACCTTGCCGTCGGGCAGCAGGACGGCGGTGCCTTGGCGGCGGCCAGTATTCGCGTGTGAGGCAAGCCGCCAGCGGGGTGCGGGGTCGTTGAGGTTGATCACCTCGGTGGTGCGGCTCGGGTAGGTGTTGGCCGTCCGGGCATAGCTGGTGGGCTGGCCGAAGCCGTCGGCACCATTGCCGCCGTGGATCATAATCTTCCCGTCGTCGTAGAGCACGGAGGAGCCGTAGTTGCGGTAGGTCATGCTGCTCGCCGCCACGTCCGTCCACAGGCCCATGCCGGAGGTGTCTAGGTAACGGGCCATCTGCTGCGGCCCAGCGTTGAAGACCTTGCCGTTGGGCGAGAGATACATATACGGATAGTAGTTGGCCCAGAGCGGATACACGCCGTGCTGTGCGGTGGAGCCAGTGAGGTCACGCCAAGTGTTGCCCGCCAACTGCCAGACTTGCGCGGTCTTGTTCACATCGGTGGGAATGTCCACGGTGCCGCCCTCCACCAGCACGTCGCCGTTGCCCAGGGTGGTGAGCGTGGGATACCAGCGCCCGGCGTTCATGTCCGGAACGCGTGTCCAGGTGTTCGCGGCGGGATCGTAAATGCTGGCCTTGGGCTCGCCCACGCCATCGGCGATGTGGCCGCCCGCCGCCAGCAACCGGCCGTCCGCCAGCAGGCCGTGGCCGCCGCAGAACAGATCGTAACCCGCGAAAGGCGTCCGCGAGAACGTGCCCGCGACCGGGTCCCAGAGATACGGCACGCCGTCGGTGCCGCCAAACGCCGTGTCCGTCGGCGCACCGCGATCCCACATGAGCACCTTGCCCCCCGGCAAGACGTTCACATGGATCGGGACCAGCGGATACGGATTGGCCGGCAGCTCAATGGGCGCATCCCACACGCCGACGCGCGTCGGGTCGTCGTTGTCCACGATGGTGACGGTCGCGACCGTCTGCGTGTCGAGCGACACGCCGCCGCCAGGGTTGCTGAGGTGGACGGTGAACTGGCGGTCGGGCTGGATCGTCGCGTTGTCCAGCGGCTCGACGCGAAAGAACTTCACCAACTCCGTCGCCGTGAAGGTGAGCGTGCCGTTGGTCGCGACGTAATCCACGCCAGCGATGGCGGTCAGGTTCGAGGTCGCGAAGTCCACCGTCACGTCACCCGTGCTCGCACCGTAACGGCTGACGTAGACTTGCGCCGGAAAGGTCTCCGGCGTCGCGTAGGTCGCGAAGCCGAAGCCCACCGAGCCGAGGTTGGGCTGCTCGAACTTCACGCTGATGTTGTCGAGGTCGTGGTCCGCCGTGAGCCCGCCCGTGCGCGCGCCGAACATCACGCGCGACTCGTAGGGCAGCAGGCCGGTGACGACGACGTTCGTGCAGACCGTCACCGGCACGCCCCCGTTGGGCGTGAGTATGACACTCACGTCGGAGTTGCCACCCCCGGGCCGCACGATGATCTTCGCATGAATCCACTGGCCGCTCTTGAGACTAAGGCCGCCGGCGTTGAACTCGTTGATCTTCTGCCCGTTGAAATGGATCGAGACGTGGTTGTCGTCCTGGTCACCGTCATCGAAGTTGTTGAACACATCGAAACCCACGCCCAGCGACGCCGCGATGTTCGGCTCCTGATAGAACTGGCCAATCCCGTCAATCGGCCCGGCTTGTCCCCAAGTAAATGTGTCCAGCAGCGCAAAGCACATCCCGTCCGCTTGCCCCATGATGTGGAAGTCGAACTCAGCGGTGATGAGCCGGTAGCTGCCCGCGTCGCTCTTGCTGAAGGCAACGGTGTTGACGTTCTGCTGCGCGCTGGCGGCCGCGAGCCGGAGGAAGTTGCCCGTCGGCCCACCTGCCGTGATGGTGGGCGGTGGATTGACATTGTTCTGCGCCAAGTCGTAGGGCGTGCCACCCGAATCGAAGTTCTGCACCGTATCCCCCCACGCACCGCACGCCATCAGCCACAGTCCCACCGCTCCGCCGAAGCGAAGCAGCCCGCCCAACCATCGTTGTCCAAGCGCTTTCATAGTGTTCAACGCAACTCAAACCACGCCTCTTGCTTAACCCAAATCCGGCCCGCCAGCAATGCGGGCGAAGCCGGAGCGGCAACGGAACCTCGTCCCCGTGGCGCGCGGAGACCAGGCCGAAATTGCCACCTCCCTCGCGTGACTTGCGCGCCGCTCAATCCAGCAGGTTCTCCCCGCGCGTGTATTTCTTCAGCGCGTCGCGGTCCAGCGTGAGGCCTAGGCCGGGCTTCGTGGGAATCGCCAGCATCCCGTCCGCGTCGAGGTGCCAGCCGCCGGCGGTGATTTCATCAATGAACGGCGAGCCGGTGAGATACTCGATGAGGTCCGTGCCAGGGAACGCGGACGCGAGATGCAGGTCTGCCGCGAGGCCGACCGCGGTATTCCAACCGTGCGGGATGAAGCGCACGCCGTGCTCTTGCGCCATCCACGCGATGCGCCGCTCCTCGCTGATGCCCCCGCACTTCGTCACGTCCGGCTGCACGATGTCGAAGGCCCGCGCTTCGAGGAACGGCTGGAACGCCTGCCGCCGTGTGAGCACCTCGCCGCCCGCGATGGGCACGGGCGAATGCTCGCGGAGCTTCGCGTAGTCTTCGAGCGCGTCGGGCACGAGCGCTTCCTCGAACCAGAACACGTCGTAGTCCGCGAGCATCTTGGAAGTGTTCAGCGCCCACTTGTAGCCGGGCGACCAGTAGGCATCGCTGCCCCCCGCGTCCACCATCAGCTTGTTCTCCGGCCCGACCGCCTCGCGCGCGGCACGCACGATGGCCTCGTCCGTCGCCGGGTTGCGACGACCGAACGGCCCCCAGCCAATCTTGAACGCGCGGAACCCCTGCGCCTTCACGCGCAGGAGATGGTCGCGCAACTTCTCCGGCTCATCCATGAGCAGCGACGCGTAAGGCTGCACACGCTCGCGGTAACGCCCGCCGAGCAATCGCCCCACCGGCTGCCCGGTGGCCTGCCCGAGCAAGTCCCACAGCGCGATGTCCACGCCGCTGATGGCGTGCGTCATGGACCCGCCGCGCCCCAGCCAGAACATGTGCTGGCTCAACTTCTCGCTCACGCGCTCCGGCTCGAGCGCGTTCTCGCCGCGATACAATGGCTCGAGAACTGCGAGCGCCGCGCGCACGAGCGCATCATTGGTGAACACGCTGCCGAGGCCGACCAGCCCTTCATCGGTATGCACGGCGATGAGCGTGTGGACGCAGTCGTCAGGCCGAAGCTCATTGCTCCAGCCGCCTTCAGGGGTGGCCCCGCGCAGACCGGCGCAGCGGATTTCACGTATTCTCATGGTTTGGTTTTGTTCGTATCTGGCAGGTGAGGGAAAGTGTTCAGAATTTAGTGTTCAGTCAGGCGTCGGTGCGCCCGCCGCCTAGGACTGAAAACCGAAAACGGAAAACTGAAAACTTCTTTCTTAGCCCCGCCGAAACACCTTCACCACCGGCGCAAACTTCACGTCCGCATCCAGCGGGAAAACCGGTCGGGCGCAGCGCGTGTGGCCGAGGCTGCGGAGGTTCGCGCTCGTGGAGCCGGGCGCGTCCACGTCCACGTAACGCGCCGCCCACGCCTTGAACATGTGCGGCTCGCAGTGCGGCGACTTCACCACCACTGCGCCGAAGTGCTGCGGGTCGCAGCCGTGGGCGAGGAACAGCGCGCGGTCATACAAGCTCACCGCGCGGCTGGTGAGGATGATTGTGAAGCCGCCGACCTGCACCACCGCCGTCCGCCCCGCCTGCCAAAGCTCACGTGTGGTCTCGCTGTGAAACCAGCCGTCGGAGAGCAGCCGCACGCGGCCTTCGATGGGCAGCGGCGTGAACCGTGTTTTGTCGAGCGCGCCACCAACCGTTGTGCGCACCATGTTGCCCACGCCCGTCTCAAAAGCCGCCGCCACCGCACCCGGGTCCACGATGGGAATCAGCGCGGTGCCTTGGTAGCCCGCCGCCAGTAGCGCGCGGAGGATGGCGTTGCTATCACCCGCCGCGCCGGAGCTGGTCGCATCCGCCGCATCCACCAGCACCACAGTTCCGGACGCGTTCTCCTTCGCGAGGCGTGCCGCGTCCGCGAGGCTCGTGAGCGGCACCTGCATCTTCTCGTGATGCTCCCAGAACAAGTTGGCGATGCGCAGCGCCTCGCGCTCCGCCCGCGCCGGGTCGTTGTCCGTCACTACGAAGCTGTTCGAGGCCAGCGCGGGCACATCGGTGAACGGGTTGCCCCACATTATCGCCGCCGAGAGACCGCCGGGGCTTTGCTCGATGGCCTTTGCGGCGTTCACGGCGTGGCGGATGGAGCCGGTCTCGGTGATGAGTTCGTCTCCGCGCACCAGCGCCGGGACCGTGACCTTCGCCGTCACCGGCTTCACCTCGCCCGCCATGATGCGGAGCAGCAGCTTCGCCGCGCGCGCGCCCGTGCCGAAGAAGTCCACATGGGGATACGTGTGGAAAGCCACCGCCGCGTCGCTCTGCTCCAGCATCCGGTCCGACAGGATGCCGTGCAGGTCGAGCGAGATGACGATGGGCACGCGCTCGCCGACCAGCTTGCGCGTCTCCGCGAGTAAGTAGCCTTCGGGGTCGCCCTCGCTCTCCGTGGCCATCGCGCCGTGCAGCGAGAAGTAGATGCCGTCCACCACCGGAGCCACCTTGATGCTCGCCAGCAGTTCGCCCGCGATGCGCGCGAACGCCCCGTCTGCCAGCGTGCCGCCCGACGTGATGAAGTGCGCGCTGCCCGTCGGCACCAGCTCTACGCCCGGCGTCGCATCGAACACGCTCAACGCCCCGCCCACCTCGCTGCGCACGTGCCGGTGATAGTCCAGAATTTCCTGACCGTGACGGAGGGTGAAGTCCTCGTAGCTGCTCAACACGGGGTTGAACGTGGAGACCTCCTGTTTGCACTCAGCGATGAGGATGCGTGGCATGGTGAACTTGCGGCAGCCTAGTGGGACGCCCTTCACTTCGGCAAGCGAGGATGCAGGCGCGCGACCGGTCCCCGGTCGCAGCACGCGCGTCGGCAGAGAGGCGTTCGGATTTCACCAACCCGCTCGGTTGGGCGGATCTCGACACTGCCCCCGATAGTGGCGCAGGCGTCCCGCCTGCGTTGGTCTGGCGGGCGTCTCGCCCGCCGCGGCCACCAGCAACCGAGACGGTTGCCGGACTCCGACAGCCGGGACGGCTGCCCCACTTCGGGGGCAGTGTCGAGATGCGCCCGGGACCGCCCGCGCGCCGTCTCCGGAGTTGCCAACCCGCAAACAAGAAACCAGCCAAGCACCGCGTGGCTCAGAGGAAATCAAGTTCACGCACAGCCGCGTCGAGGAAGGCCCTGCCCATCGCCGCGACCCAGCCCGCCACCCCCGGCGCGCGGGCTGGAGGCGTTCACGCAGTTGCTCGGCGCGCTGCCGCTGGACACCGGGCTGGCCTTTGTGCTCGTGCAACATCTCGCGCCGCAGCTTTCGCACGCCACCAAGCTGCCGATTCACGAGGCGCGCGAGGGGATGCGGCTGGAGCCAAATCTCATCTACGCCATCCCGCCGAACACGAACCTCGCCGCGCTCCACGGGCGGCTGAGTCTCATGCCGCGCACTGAAGCGCGCGGGCAGCATCTGCCGGTGGATTTCTTCCTCCGCTCACTGGCCGCCGACCAGAAGAGCCGAGCCATCGGCGTCATCCTTTAGGGCACGGCATCGGACGGCACCGAGGGCTTGCGCGCCATCAAGGTCGAGCGCGGCCGACCTTCGCGCAGGAGGAGCAGTCGGCGAAATACAACGGCATGCCGCACAGCGCCAGCACGGCGGGCGTGGTAGGTTTCGTGCTGCCGCCGGAGGGCATCGCGCGGGAGCTGGCGCGGATAGGCCGGCATCCTTACGTCGTGCTGCCGACGGCGGCGAAGCCGGAGGCCGTGCTGCCCGAAAGCGAGGAGGACTTGAACAAGGTCTTCATCCTGCTGCGCTCGGCCACGGGCGTGGACTTTTCCTGCTACAAGCCCACGACGCTCAAGCGGCGCATCGCCCGGCGCATGATGCTGCAGAAGGTCGAGTCGCTGCCGAACTACCTCCGCTTTCTCCGGCAGACCCCCAAGGAGCTGGACACGCTCTACTAGAACCTACTCATCAACGTGACGAGCTTCTGCCGCGAGCCGGACGTGTTCGAGGTGCTGAAGAAAAAGGTGTTCCCCCGGCTGCTGAAGGACCGGCCCGCGCGCAGCCCGGTGCGCGTCTGGGTGCCGGGCTGCTCGACGGGCGAGGAGTCTTACTCGCTGGCCATCGCGCTGCTGGAGTTTCTCGACACCAAAGGCGTGGGCGTGCCGGTGCAGGTGTTCGCCACGAACATCAGCTCACCGGCCATCGAACAGGCGCGGGCCGGCTTCTATCCAGCGGGCATCGCGGCGACGTTTCGGCGGCGCGGCTGCGGCGGTTCTTCCTGCAGGTGGACGGCGGCTATCAAATCAGCAAGACCGTGCGCGATGCGGGCGTCTTCGCGCGGCAGGGCGTGACGAAGGACCCACCCTTTTCGAAGCTCGACCTCATCAGTTGCTGGAACCTGCTCTTCTACTTCGGGCCGGCGCTCAGCAGCGGGTCATCCCCACCTTCCATTACGCGCTCAAGGCCTCCGGGCTGCTGCTGGGCGGCGCGGAGCCCATCGGCGGCTTCGCCGACCTCTTCGCGCTGGCCGACCGCTGGCACAAGCTCTACACCCGCAAGCCGGCGGCGCACCGCATGGAGTTCGACCTGCCGCATCACGGCCAGCCGGTGGCCAAGGCCGAGCCCGGCTCGTTACACAGCCCGACCAGCGGTGCGGGGCGAGCCCTGCCTGCAGGGCCGCGTGGTCAAAGTCGTGGACGGCACCACCGTCCAATTGGCGGACACGCAGGAAAATCAACA
>JAYTIO010000132.1:0-6591 GCA_043731805.1 Pedosphaera sp.
GAGGGGTGGGGCCGCCAACGCCGACGCACGTAACCCCTCACCCCAGCCCTCTCCCCTCATCCGAGGAAGGGAGAGGGAGAAGAAGTGGGGCGTAATTTCCTCTCGATGCCGAACCGGTGCGCTGGGACAGACGCGCCCTACCTCAGCAACATGGTAGGGCCGACCTGTGGTCGGCCTCGGCATTCCAGCTGGCTTGGCATCCGATGCCGTTGGTTTCGTGCCAAGCTGCGACCGACTGCCGCCTAACTAGATGACAGAGAGTGGTTCTTCACGGAGCCGGGTTCAGAATCGCCAGCGTCCGCACACTCCCCGGCGGCGGCCACGAGCGGCGCGAACTGCGCGGCGGTGGCGGTGGAGAGCAGCGACGCGGCGAGCGTGAGAGAGCGGAGCAAGGTTTTCATTCGTCAGTTCTAAACGTGACCGCCGGCAAGCCCTCGGCATTGATCAAGTTCACCACCGGGTTCCACGCCCAGCCGTAGCGGACATACTTCGGCAACGCCACGTCCGGCGAGGAGACGACGATGGTGTTGCCCTCGATGACCGCGTCGGCCCAGACCCATTCCTTGTCCAGGCCGGCCACGATGAAACCCTTGAGCTTGTCGTCGCCGGGCTTGAGGCGCAGGCCGCCACCCACGTTCTTGAAGTAGAGCCGAATCTTGTCGCCCTTGGGCAGCTCGACTTGCAGCTCGCTGAACTCCGGCCCCGACGCGACCAGATTCGTCTCGCCATAAACCAGCTTGCGCGCGACCAGCGCGAGCCGCCGCCCGGCCTCCTGCTTGTTGCGCGGGTGGATGTCCTTCGGGTCACCAATATCAATGGTCATCGCCAGCCCCGTGTTCGGCACCGTGCGCGCGGTGCGCCACTGCGACTCGCGGATTTCCGCCCAGCCCGGCTCCACGGGCTTGGTCTGCAACTGGTTCAGGTTCGCCAGCGACACGATGAGAAACGGAAAGTCGCCGACCTCAAACCGCTTCCGCCAGTCCGCGATGAGCGTGGGCAGCAGGCGACGATATTGCAGCCAGAACGGCCCGTTCGCCTCGCCCTGATACCACAGCGCGCCCTTGATGCCAAAGGGCGTGAGCGGCGCAATCATCCCGTTGTAGAGCGCGCTGATAGTCTTGTAATGCCCGACGCGCGGGATGGGAAACGGCGCGGCCAACTCCGCCATCGCCGGCCCGCGCTTCGCCTTCCACGTCCCCGCGATGCGAACTTGGTTCGTGCCGGGATTCATCCAGGGCCGCAGCCCCAGGTTACTCGGCTGCGAACAGAAACCACCGGGGCCATTCGGGTTCACGATGGCCGCCACGAAGAGGTTCTTGCCCGGCTTCACCCGCGATGCGTCCACGAGGTAGTTGCGGATGCCGGACGTTTGCTTCGAGCCGAGCACCGCGCCATTCCACCACATCACATCCGCGTCCCGCACGACGGAGAGACTCAGCAGCAAGTCCTGCCCGCGCCACTTCTCCGGCACGTCGAACGTCGTGCGGAACCACACCAGCCCATCAAAGTCCTTCAGCTCGGGAATGTCCGCCTCCTCCCACGGCTTGGGCACGGCGATGTCCCGCCAGTCGCTCGTGTCGAGGTTCGGGTCGGAGGCATACTTCTTCACCGCGCTCGCCGGGTCCACCTTCGCGGTCCACTCCTCCAAGGCGCGGAAGAACTCGAAGTCCTGGCCGAAGAACGCATTCGTCTGGTCCAGCTCCGCGAACCGCTCCCGGAAATCAAAGGGCATTTCCCGGCGCAACGCCTCCCCGCTCACCCACGCCTCCGCCGCCGTCGCGCCCGCCGAGCTGTGGATGAGGCCAATGGGCACGCCGAGCTTGGCCTGAATCTCCCGGGCAAAGAAATAACCCACCGCCGTGAAGTTCCGCGCGAACTCCGGCGTGCACGGCTCCCAGCGCGCGGCGGGCGGCAGCGACTCAGGAGTGAGCGCCGAATAGAAGTTCACCGTGAACGACCGGATGTTGGCGTTCGTCGCCGCCTGCACTTCCGCCTCGCCATTCTGCGCGAGGCGCACCGGCCAGTTCATGTTCGATTGCCCGGTGCAGAGCCACACATCGCCGAAGAGCACGTTGGTCAACGTCTCCTTCCGCCCGCCGCCCTCCACCTCGACCGTGTGCGGCCCGCCGGCTTTGAAAGGCCCGACCTTCGCGGACCAGCGCCCGTCCGTGCCCGCGATGGCCTGCGCCGCCGGCTGGCCATCCACGGACACGGAGATTTTTTCACCCGGCTTGGCCCAACCCCAGATCGGCGCGGCCATCTCACGCTGCAACACCATGTCGCTGGTGAAGAGCGAATGCAGGAAAGGCAACGCCCTCGGCTGCACCGGCCACCACGGCTGCGGCCCGGCGGGCTGCGCAGAGATATGTGGGGCCAGGGTCAAAGCCGCGAGCAACGCGGCCCGGAGGACAATTCGTTTCATAGTGGTGAAGAGCGGGGCAAGCATGACGCGCCATCCGCCTGGGTGCAGCTCAATTTCCAGCCTGCCCTTTCGTCGAGCTGCGGCCTGCGTTTCTCCCTCTCCCAGCGGGAGCGGGCCGGGGTGAGGGAGAAAACGAACAAGTCGCCTGAGCTATCCAGCACCACCTTGGCGAAAGGAGCCGTGCTCCCTCACCCTTACCCTCTCTCGCTGGCAGAGGGGAGGCGCTCGACCGCTCTGGGCTTAAACTAGCGTGGCCCGATACTAGCCCCCATACACCACCTCGACCACCGGCGACCACACGTTCGTCGGCTCGCCGTCCCAGAAGCAGAAGCGGTAGCGGCGTTTCTCCGGCGCTCCGGCCACTTTCAACGGGCGGCTGTCGTGGAAGACCGCGCTGGTGGCGATGCCCACCAGCGTCCACTCCGTTTCGTTGGCGACCTGCCCTTGGATTAGCACGCCGAGATGCCCGGACTTTTTGACATGGATGAGGACTTCGCCACTCATGGCGTCGGCCTTCCCATCCGGCACCGCGTTCGGGTTCGGCGTGATCTGGGCGCCGATGATGCCCAGGTCTTGGGCGATGGCGTCCGTGTAGCCGGCGCGGGTTTTGAGGTTGGCGATGAAGAGGATGATGCGTTTGAGCGCGGCGGGCAGCACATTGGCCGGCGGCGCGGGGGTGGCGGGCAGGGTGAAAGCCGGCGGGGCCACGAGCACCGTGCCGGGCGGGCCGTCCAGCATCAGCTTCAAGTGCCCGGTCACGGCCTGGGAAAAGGCCTGCGCCGCGCTTTGCAACGTCTCCAGCAGCCACGCGATGCGGTCGGCGTCCGCCATGATGTCGGCAACTTCGCCGGCGGTATAGTTGAAGGTGCTCTGGTAGTTGCCGAGCTTGTTGCGGAAGTTGCGCAGCCAGATGATCTGGTCGCCAACGCGGACGGGATAGTAGCTAGTGTGAGCTGCCATAGGGGGAGGGAGTTTTGCGTTTTGGGTTGCGAGTTTTGCGTTTAACCGACGGAAAAGGGCCGGGCCGGCAGGCGGGCGGCGCAAGGGGTTGCCAACGAAGGAAAACGCCGTGCAAAGTTATGCCCAGTGCGCCCCAACTGGGGGAAACTTTGGGCGGGGCAAGGACAACCTGGCCCAACTAAAGGAAAAGTCCGGGCGAGGAAATGAAAACCCTGGGCCAAGGAAGAAAAAGTCCGGGCCGGGGCGGGCAACCTCTGGCTTGGGGAAGGTAAAGTCTGGCCGCCGAAACCAAAACTCCAGGCCAAGTCAGGGAAAGTTTGGGCCGGGGAAGGAAAAGTGGCGGGGAAGCAAAGACCCTTGGTGGCGGACTTGCGCCGGGCACGCCGCGTCGCGGCATAGTTGGACTTCGACATAACTGGGCTGTTGGCTAGGCCGAACACTCGCCGGTAGGGACGCGCAAGTCAACTGGCAACTAGGGGGCGGTTAGGCTCTCAGTTTGCGCCTCCGGTAGGGCGAGCGTCCTCGCGCGCCGGCTCGGCAGGAGCCTCGCCCTAACCCTGAGCCTGGTAGGGCCGTCCTGCGGTCGGCCTCGTCACTCCGGTTAGAGACCCGAGGCCTGGCACAGCAAAGCCCTCCCGGGTTCATGGTTCGAAGGCGGGGGGGTTGGCCCGTGGTGGTTACCCGAGTGATCCACTGCCAGCAACGATCACCCGCCAGGAGTCCGGTTCACGGCGGCGGCGCGGGTGCGCTGGGGAGGAGCAAGGCTTTTGATTTCAGGGTCGAGCAATGCCTGGATCGGACGCAGGCAATCCGCGCCTAACCCATGACCTCGGCGAGCTTCACGAGCCGGCTCTGCTCCGTCAGGGACTTCGCGGCGGCGTGGATGATGGCGGTGACTTCGAGGATTTCCTGGTGGGGCACGGGTTCCTTACCGGTGAGCACCATCTCGCGGAAGGTCGCGATGAGGCGGAACATTTGATAGTGATAGCCGTAGTCGAAACTGCCCTCAATGGACGGGGTGAAGGTGTGGAGCTTTTTCTTAAAGTATAAGTCCGTGCGGTCATATTCGAACTTCTCGTAAGGCTGGCCGAACCACACATGGCATGGATAGCGGTCGGGATAGGTAAGCAGGCCGTGGATGGTGTCCTTATACTCATACAGGCTCACGGCCTCAACGCCCGCGCCCATGAGCGTGACCACCGCCCAGACCGGGTGTTGGCCGTAAATCATCCAGGCTGGCAGCGAGGAGCGGCTGAAGAGCCGGGCGGAGACATGTTCTAACTGGCCGAACTCCTTTGAGTCGCGCATCCGCAGCGCGGCCTCCATGCCGAACTCATAGCGCCAGCAGCTCGTGGACATGAGCGGCGCGTTATGTTTCCGGGCGAACTCCAGAATCTTCCGGGTGCCCGCCACATCGCCCCCGATGGGTTTGTCGCAGAAGGTGGGCAGCCCTTTGGCCAGGCCGGGCGCGACGAGGTCGAAGTGGTCTTCGCCCAGGCCCGAGGCGTCGCCCATCCACACGGCGTCCACTTCCTTCAGCATGTCATCGAGCGAGCGCGCCACCTGCACGCCGGGGAAGACCTGGGTGAAGGGCACGGCTACGGTCGGGTCGGCATCATAATAGTGGGTGATGCGTGTGTCGGGGAAAGGAAGGGTGTCAAAGTTGAACTTAGGGTTGCGCAGGTAAGTGCTGAACAACTTATGTCCGTAAGGGTAGTGCTGCTTGAGCGCGTCGAGGTCGCAGACGGGGTGCAACCCTTGGGCAAAGTGCCAGATGTGGCCGTTGCGCGGCTGGGGTTTGCCTTTGATGGCGGCGGAGACCACGCCGATGCGAAGGGTTTTCTTCGGCGGCTCCGCAGCGGCGAGCGGGGCGGCCCCGGCCAGGGCGAGCGCGCCGAGGACCCCGGCGGATTTCCAGGTGTCGCGGCGGGTGAGGGAGGTGGTGGGGGACATAGGTTTTTGATGGGGCGGCGGGAGCGCGGGAGGAACCCCGAGCGCGCGGGCGTCGCCACCGCTCCCGGGCGCGAGTCGGCCGGGGGTTTACTTCTGATAGTCCCGCCAGAGCCAGCGCAGGGTCCCGGGCAGGAGCGCGCCGCCGTGTTTGCCGCTGTGGCCGCCGTCGCCCAGGACGAAGTCACAGTCAAGCTTGGCGAACTTGAGGGCGGCGAACATCTCCTGGTTCGAGAGGGGCCAGTTGCCGTGGAGATTGTCGAGGTCGTTGGAGCCGTCTTGCAGGAAGACGCGGAGCTTTTGGATTTGGGACCAGCGGGTGCGCTCGGCCTCGGGCGCGGTGGTGGCAGGTTCCTTCGCCAGCTTACGAATGAGGGCGGGATAGACGTGGCCGCCCCGGATGTTGGTGAAGCTGCCGATGTGGCTGATGACCTTGCCGAAGGAGTCGGGCCGCTCCCACGCGACCGTGAAGGCGGCAATGCCCCCCGAGCTGATGCCGACGGTGCAGCGCCCGGCGGGGGCTTTGGTGACGTGCCACTTCTTCTCCACTTCGGGGAGGAGTTCATCGAGGAGGAAGCGGGTGTAGGCGTCGCCCATGGAATCGTATTCGTAGCTGCGGTTGCTGCGGCCTTTCTGGCCCGGCTCGGCGGCGGGGATGGTGCCGGGGTTGATGAAGACGCCGAGGATGACGGGTATTTCCTGTTTGTGGATCAGGTTGTCCAGCACGACGGGGGCGCGGAAGGAGCCGTTGGTGCTCTGGTAGCCACCGCCGTCTTGGAAGACCATGAGCGCGGCGGGTTTGGCGGGGTCGTATTGCTTCGGGACATAGACCCAGTAGTCGCGCTCCGTGCCGGGGAAGACTTGACTGGTCTTGAAGGTGAATTTCTCCACGGTGCCGGCGGGCGTGCCGGGCTGGGGGAGCGAATCGGGGCCGAGTTTGTAGTCGTCGGCAGCACGGGTGGGCGCGGCGCTGGTGAGCAGGAGGACGGTGAGGAGCGCCAAGGGTTGCTTCATGGCGGAGGAGTATGTCGGCGGAGCGCGGGAAGGCAAGTCAGCGGTCAACGGGGCGGCTCTTGCTCCTAATCTTAATCCTAATCCTGCTCCGCCTTGGGCCGCGCCGAAGCGGAGGATTAGGATCAAGATCAGGAACAGGAAGGGGCCGCTCGCCGCGCCCGCGTCCCCTTGGCTTGCTGCCCCGCCCGGCCCTGTTACGCTCCGCGCGTGAAACTGTCGGTCAAAAGTGATTATGCGATGCGGGC
>JAYTIO010000133.1:0-6080 GCA_043731805.1 Pedosphaera sp.
GCCGGCGTCTTCCTCACCTTCGTCCTGCTCAAGCTCGGCAATCCGGTCATCCTCGACCATGTCGTGGCCCCACCAGCGGGTTGGGCGGAACTCCTCTTAGAGACCTGGCCGGCGGTCTGGGGCTACGACGTGCTGGCGGGAGTCGCGGCGTTGGCGGCCTGGCAATGGCGACGGCCCGCCGGCGTGCCCGTCTGGGCGCTGGCACTGCCGGGCGTCTGGCTGGCGTGGCAGTTCGTGGCAGCGACAACGACAGTGGACGCCGCGTTGACGAGGATTGTGCTGCCGCAGTTTGTGGCGACGGTGGTTTGTTTCGGGCTGGGCTTGAGCGCGGGCAGTGCTCCCGGAGCGCGACGAATCTGGCTGGGTTTGCTGGCGGGCTTGTTGGTCGTGCTGGGGTCCGGCTTCCGTCAGCAATACGGCGGCTTGGCCGCCAGCCGGGAGTTCTTCTACGAGAACGAAAAGACGGGCTGGAAGGACGTGCCGCCGGACGAACTGGAGCGCTTGGCCGGCAGCCGGCTCCTCGTGCGCCGGCCCGACGGCGGCTTCACCATCAATCCCGACCTACTCCCCAAGCTGGTCAAGGACCGCATCTTCGGGACGCTGGTCTATCCGAACGCCCTCGCCGGCGTCGTGCTCCTCCTCCTGCCAGGCGCGCTAGCGACCGTCTGGGCGGCGAGCGGTCGGTTGCAAAACATCACGCGCGGCGTGCTCGTGGGACTGGTGACTTACATGGGGTTGGCGTGCCTGTATTGGTCCGGGTCGAAGGCGGGTTGGCTCATCGCGCTGGCGGTCGGCGGGGTCGCTTTGCTCAACCTGCCCTTGCCCAAGGCGCTTAAGACCGGGCTGGTGGTGGCAGTGTCAATCGGCGGGCTGTCGGGCTTCGCTTGGAAATACCAAGGCTACTTCGCCGGCGGCGCGCGGAGTGCGAGTGCTCGCTTTGACTACTGGTCGGTCGCCGGGCAGACCGCCCTGCACCACCCATTCCTCGGCAGCGGCCCGGGGACGTTCTATGCCGTCTATCGGCAAGCCAAGCGGCCGGAGGCGGAGATGACTCGGCTCGTCCACAATGACTATCTGCAACAAGCCTCCGACTCCGGCGGGGTCGGGTTGTTGGCGTTCGGCGGGCTCATCTGGGTCTCGCTCGCGGCGCTTTACCGGATAACGCGGGTGGATTGGACCTTGTTCGCGGTCTGGCTCGGGCTATTGGGCTGGGCTTTGCAGAGTTTCGTTGAGTTCGGACTCTATGTCCCGGCGCTGGCTTGGACGGCGTTCTTCCTCTTCGGCTGGCTGTGGGCAGTGGCGCGAAATGGGTTCGACACCGTTCCGCCCCAAACTTAACCTCCGCCGCAATGAACATCCTGTTCCTCAACGGTCCGAACTTAAATCTACTCGGCCAGCGCCAACCGGAAATCTACGGTCGCACCACGTTGGCCGACATCGAGGCAAGGCTCCGCGAACTGGCGGCGAAGGCGGGCGTCACCATGGACTTCCGCCAGTCGAACCACGAAGGCGAACTCGTCACCTGGATTCAACAGGCGCAGGGAAAGTTCGCCGTTATCGTGCTTAACGCCGCTGCTTACACCCACACCAGCATCACGCTCCGGGACGCCATCTCGGCGGTCACGGTCCCGACCATTGAGGTCCACCTGTCCAACATCCATGCGCGGGAAGAGTTCCGGCATCAGTCGTTGATTGCCCCGGTCTGCAAAGGGCAAATCGCCGGGTTTGGCGAGCACTCCTATTATTTGGCCTTCCAAGCGGCTTTACAGTTAACGGCTTCTTAAGCGGGCTTTGAGCCAAAGGAACGGCGCGGTTTCCCGTCGCTGTCTCCGAGCCGAATGTCCGCTTGACGCTCCCAACCTCGCTCCCTACGCTCCGCCTCGATTGAAATGTTGAACGCGCAGCCAGCCTTGAACCGACGGTGCTTCAACCGCTTGAGCCACCCCTTGCAACCCGCCTCAAATCCCTCAACCTGGAGGACTCTGTGGACCTAAAAGACATCAAAGCCATCATTGACCTGATGAAGAAGAACTCCATCGCGGAGTTTGAACTCGAGAAGCAGGAATTCAAAATCCGCCTCAAGCGCGGCAACCTCGCCGGCCCCGCCGCCTACGAGGATGTGCCCGGGATTCCACAATACGCCACGGCGGCTCCGGTCGCCGCCTTGGTGGCCCCGCCCGCCGCTGCCTCCGCCGACGCCGAGATCAAGTCCCCGATGATCGGCACACTCTACCGCTCCCCCTCCCCCGAGGCCGCTCCCTACGTGGAAGTCGGCACGGAAGTCGGCCCCGACACCGTCGTCTGCATCATCGAGGCGATGAAGGTCATGAACGAAATCAAGGCCGAAACCCGCGGCATCATCACCGCCATCGTCGCGGAGAACTCGAAGCCCGTCGAGTTCGGGCAGGCGTTGTTCAAGATTCGGCCGCTCTAACCCCCCGGCAACCGCTGGGAACCCCCCTTCCTGATGTTCGAGAAAGTCCTCATCGCCAACCGTGGCGAAATCGCCGTCCGCATCATCCGCGCGTGCAAGGAACTCAACATCCGCACTGTCGCCGTCTATTCCGAGTCCGACGCCAACTCCATGCACGTCCAGATGGCCGACGAGGCCATCTGCATCGGCAAAGGCCCGAGCAAGGAGAGCTACCTCCGCATTGACCGCCTCATCAGCGCCGCCGAAATCGCCGACGTGGACGCCATCCACCCCGGCTACGGTTTCCTCTCCGAGAACGCCCACTTCGCCGACGTCTGCGAGAGCTGCAACATCCGATTCATCGGCCCCAGCTCCCGCGCGATGAAAGCCCTGGAGGATAAGCAAATTTCCCGCGCCCTCGCCAAGAAGGCCGGCGTCGCCACCCCGCCCGGCTCCGAGGGCACCATCGAGAACGAACAGGAAGCCCTGACCGTGGCCAAGCGGATCGGCTACCCGGTCATGATCAAAGCCATCGCCGGCGGCGGCGGACGCGGTATGCGCGTGGCCCACAATGACATCTCGATGATCAAGGGCTTCCACACCTGCCGCTCCGAGGCCGAGAAAGCCTTCGGCAACGCCGGCGTTTACATCGAAAAGTTCATCGAGAACCCCCACCACATCGAGTTTCAGATTCTCGGCGACAACCGGGGCAACCTCATCCACCTCGGCGAGCGCGACTGCTCCATCCAGCGCCGCAACCAGAAGCTCATCGAGGAATCCCCCTCGCCCCTCTTCGAGCGCAAGGAATTCCGCGACCTCCGCAAGAAGATGGGCAAGGCCGCGCTCAAGATCGCCGAGGCCGCCAACTACACCAGCGCCGGCACCGTAGAGTTTATCGTGGACGACCACGCCAACTTTTACTTCCTCGAGGTAAACAAGCGCATCCAGGTCGAGCACCCCGTCACCGAGGAAGTCACCGGCGTGGACCTCGTCAAGCAGATGATCCTCATCGCCGCCGGCGAGCAGCTCCGCATCAGCCAGAGCGACATCGTCGCGCGTGGCCACTCCATCGAGTGCCGCATCAACGCCGAGGATCCCTTCGACGACTTCCGTCCCTCGCCCGGCCGGATTGACATGTATTACGCCCCCGGCGGCCCCGGTGTCCGCATTGATAGCCACGCCTACGCCGGCTACACCATCCCGCCCTACTACGACTCGATGATTTCCAAACTCATCGTCTGGGGCAAGGACCGCCGCGACGCCATGGAGCGCATGAGTCGTGCGTTGAGTGAATACATGATCACCGGCATCAAGACCACCATCCCCTTCGAGCAGGCCATCCTCCAGGATCCGAACTTCCGGCGGGGCGTCTATTCCACGAACTTTGTCGAACAACTCCTCGGCGGCGGACGCCGCGAGCTGCTCGAAGAGAAGGCGTAAGCCCACGACCAGGCGGAAACACCTGTCACCATCAACCTCCCGGTGGGCGGGCATCCTCGCGAGCCTTGGCGTGAGCACCGCTGCTGCGCCGCTGGTTCATCAGGTTAACGGGGTCACCGACGACGAGCTGCGCACCCTCACGGCGGCACAGCGTGACGAATTCCTCCTCCGACAGACTCAGCCGCCGCCCACGCCGATGCAGCACGCCCCAGTTGCGCGTGAGCTTGCGGCGGCCCAGCGGCAGCGCCACGAGCTTGCCGCTGGCGATGTCATCCCGTGCCACCCACGGCGCCAGGATGCTCACGCCCAGCCCGCGCCCCACCATCTCGCGGATGGCGCTCATGCTGCCGACCTCCATCATCTTGAGCAGCGTCATGTCCTCGTTGCGGAAATAGCCCTCGACCAGCCGCGACGTGTAGCTCGACCGGCTGTAGAGGATGTAGGGCTGCGTGGGAATCTCCTCGCGCACCACCTGCCGCGCGACCGCCCACGGATGCTGCGCACTCACGAGGAATTGCAACTCATCGCTGAACAGCGGGATGAACTCCACGCCCGCCTCCGGCCCCGGCTCTAGGCTCAGGACTAGGTCGGCGTGGCCGTTGTGCAGAAGCTCAATCGCCTCGCTCATGTCCGCCGAAGCCACGGTGACCTGGCAGTGCGGATACTTTTCCTTCTGCGCCACGAGGACGTTCGGCAGCAGCGCCTCGCACGCGGCTTCGCTCGTCGCCAGCCGCAAGTGCGTGCGGCCCCACTTGCCCAAATGCTCCAGCGCCGCGCGCGCCTGGGTCATTTCTTCGAGAATTCCTTTGGCATGATGCAGAAGCTGTTCACCCGCGGGCGTCAGCGCCACGGACTTGCCCACCCTGTCAAAAAGACGACAGCCCACATCCTCCTCCAGCGCCTTGATGGCGTGGCTGATGGCGGACTGCGTGAGGAATAAATCCTTCCCGGTGCGCGTGAAACTGCCCGTGTTTGCCAAGGTGACGAAGGCGCGGAGCTGTCGGCTATCAAGGGGTTCGCTCATGTTAAGAATCTAGTTCATCCGAAGTCGGAATCTCTTTCAGCAGCCATCGGGCCAGCGCGTGGCACAGCTGGCATTGCGCCCGCTAAAGCCAATCACGAGTGAACCACACTCGCTGAAAACCTAGCTGAACATGAACAAGCCTACCCATAGCAGCCTCACCCACACCACCTCCCGGCGCCGCTTCCTCACGCGCGTCGGCCAAACCCTCGGCGCAGGCGCGCTGCTCGGCGGCCTGCCGCGCGGCTGGGTCGGCAGCGTGTATGCCAGTGACGCGCCGGAGACCGCCAAGCTCCGCTGCGGCATCATCGCACTCACGGACAACTCGCCGCTCGTCATCGCGGCGGAGAAGGGCCACTTCAAGAAGTTCGGCCTCGACGTCACCATTGCCAAGGGCGCGAACTGGGCGGCCATCCGCGACTCGCTTTCCTCTGGCGACAATCAGCTCACGCACATGCTCATCGGCATGCCCATCGCCAGCACGATGGGCCTGCTCGGCTCGCCGAAGAAGCCGATGGTCATCCCCTGGCTGCTCAACCGCAACGGCCAGGCCATCACGCTCAAAGCCGAGTGGAAGGGCAAAATCGGCGCGGACCCGAAGGCGCTGAAGCCCTTCGTGGAGAAGGCCAAGAAACTCGGCGAGCCGCTGACCTTCGCGATGACCTTCCCGCCCGGCACGCACGCGATGTGGATGCGCTACTACCTCGCCGCCGGCGGCATCAACCCGGACAAGGACGTCTCCCTCATCACCGTCCCGCCGCCGCAGATGGTGGCGAACATGAAGATTGGCAAGATGGACGGCTTCTGTGTCGGCGAGCCGTGGAATGCGCGTTCCATCGCCGACAAGATTGGTTTCACCAGCGTCACCACGCAGGAGATGTGG
The DNA here is from genome assembly GCA_043731805.1 of Pedosphaera sp. GTDB lineage: Bacteria > Verrucomicrobiota > Verrucomicrobiia > Limisphaerales > SXTU01 > SXTU01. The sequence goes on from JAYTIO010000133.1 coordinate 5,758, forward strand.
AAGGACCACCCGGAGAAGGCCTGCGCGTTCACGGCTGAGTTCGCGGAGAAGAATCCCAAGACCGTCAAGGCCGTGCTCAAGGCGTTGCACGAGGCCAGCGTGTGGCTCGACGACATGAAGAACCGCCCTGAGCAGTGCGACATCGTCAGCAAGCCCAACTACATCAACTGCGACAAGGACATCATCCTCGGTCGCCTCCTCGGCAAGCTCGACTACGGCGACGCCCGCCCGCCGGTGACCGACGAGTTCCCCATGCACTTCAGCCAGCGCAACTGCAACTTCCCGCAGCCGAAGTATGCGGCCTGGTGGCTCACGCAGTTCCG
>JAYTIO010000134.1:0-8256 GCA_043731805.1 Pedosphaera sp.
CCGCCGCGGCCCCGACAGTGACGCCGAGACGCTGGCTTTCTTTGCCAACTACCTCAGCAAGCTCACCAAGACCCGCGAAGACATCAAGACCTGGGCCGATCTTCTCGATCTGGACGATTACGTCACCTTCGGCGGGAAAGCCTGATCCGGTGATGCTGGCGATGAAGGGTCCAGCTTGCCCGGTTAGCTCACCGGCTGCACTCGTAAGGTTTCCCGGCCAGTTTGCCCTCGGCACAGACGTGGCAGCAGGTTGCCAGGCATTGCCGTCGATAGGCTTGAGGTCGCGGCCGTGATCGGCAGAATTGCCCCGTGAAGCCGCGACCGCCAGCCAACCCGCAAACTCTCAGCGAGCTGATGGTGATGGCGGAGGACTTCGCCAGGTTCAGCCTGCGCTCGGGCCGGCAGATTCCGCCAACGCTGCTGGCCGTCACGAAGCGCGGGCCGCTCTTCTTCACGCCGGCCTCCTTGCAGGATGACCGGGCCAAGGATGATTTCGCCGACACCGCCCGGCTCATTTGCATTGCCTACCAAGTCCCAGCGGCCTTGATGATTCTGGAGTCGTGGATGAAGATGGCCGCGCAAGGCGAAAAGTTGGACCCGGATGAACGCCCCTCCGAAGCGATTGACCGGCACGAGGTCGTCACGATCATGGGCGAGGCTCCGGGTTCAATTCAACGGAAGGTCTTCAAAATCATCAGGACGGATGCGGGTGGATTCTTTGGCCTGACCGAATGGGAAGGGCTGCCGCTGGCCCAGTTCCAAGGCCGGTTCGTGGACCTGCTGTCGCCAAAGCCGCCGACGCCAGAGGTCATCGAGGTCGCCAAGGTGATGCTGTCGATGAAGGGGTTGAACGAGCAGAAATTGCGAGGTGGAGGGAGACGGCGATAGCCATAACCCCGCCCGAACTGCTACAGACGTGCCCCTTCAATTCCACGCTGGCAGGACAGCCGTTGTCCTACCCCCTGTGCCAAAGTCCACGGCATGAACATCGACCTGGCTTTGCAACGTGAGGAACTTGAGGGCTGCCTGCACCTCGGCATGGAGCGGGAAGCGCTGCGGCTGGCTGGACGAATTCTTCGCGCTGCCAACATCAACGCCAGCGCCTTCGATTCAGCCGTCAATGCCCTGTTGATCTGCGAAGACCGGCTTGGCCCCTGGACGGGCCGAGTCGAATCTGCCTTTGCTGGCTTGAGTCGGCGCGATCAGCGGCGGGCCTCGAAGGTGATGTTCAACTTCTACGTGTCGCTCGAACGATGGACCGACGCAGCCCGGTTCCTGCCCCGACGACCTGCCACTGCTGAGGAACTGCTGTTCTCGATGTGGACGCTGTTGAACTTACGCCGGATGGAGGAGGCCGTCGTGCTCTACAAGTCGGCCATCCGGCGGCAGGAGAAATGCAGCAACGCCTTCGATCAGAGTTGCCTGATGGAAGCGACCGCTTGCTGTCTGGCTCAACAGGGCTGCTGGGTCGCTGCCGAATATGTCTCCGAGGAATGCACCCAGTTCTGGCCGTTCGCGCCGAATGCCTGGGAGCGGCTGGTCAAAATTCATGCACTCCGGGGTCTGATGTCAGCGAACGACGTGTTTGGGTTTGTGACCCGGGCGCGGCACACGCACGAATGCCAGTCACCCAATGCAAATGTTCCGTGCGCGGCGGAGCAGTTGAACGAGCTGGATGTTGATTTTCACCGCCACGCCCGACATCTCGCCAAGGTCATTCCAGCCAAAGAGCGCTGGCAGTTCGGGCTGTGACGGTAGAAATCCGACTTCCCCTCCTCAGGACAACCGCCAACCTCGCCTCAAGCCCGGCACGCGTTATCGGCTGAACGCCGCGCATGAGTTTGAGGCGGTTGCTTCACGAACAGCGCAGCGAGAGCCGGTCGCCGGTCGGGATGCGCCGCTGAAACGGGATGGCGACAATCACGAAAATGAGCAGCCGTGCCTCATCCAAGGGACCCGGCAGGAAGCCCGCTCATGGAACTCATGCCCCATGCCACTAAGCACTGAACAACTCTTGGAGCGAAGCCGCAAAGAATTGCTGGAGCTCTCCACCCGCAATCGGCTGCTTTCCATTCCAGTCGGTTCCAAATCTGCGCGGGTGGTCCAGGTTTATGACGAATTGAGCGACCAGGTGTTCCGCCTGCTGGTCACCGAAAAGAAGCTCCTCAGCTTCCTGCCCGGCCGCAAGTCCCAAGGCATGGAAGCTGGCACGGCCGGCGGCGACGTGGCGCTGTCGGGGGATGACGATGAGATTGGCCTGCCTCAGCCCGATGACGAGGATGCGAGAGCCGCAGGGCCAGCCAAACGGCACGTAGATGCCCGTTTGCAGTCCGCACTCTCGACAGAAGGGTTGCAAACGCGGCTGCTCACTCTTTTCCGCGACGCGCAGACGATGATCGAGGAGCAGGGCGTCAACATCCTCTATCTGGTCCTGGGCCACCTCAAGTGGTTCGAGGCCGAGCAATCTGACACCCCGCGCTACGCTCCGCTCGTCCTGGTGCCGGTGGAAATTCAGCGTAAGTCCGCATCTGACAAATTTCATATTCGCTGGCTCGAAGAGGATGTGCAGGAGAATCTTTCCCTCCGGGCCAAGCTCAAGGCCGACTTCGACATCGAGCTGCCGCCGTTTCCCGACGAAGAAGATTTCGATCTGGTCCATTATTTCAAGGCGGTCGCCAGGGTCGTGGCCGGGGCCAAAGGGTGGGAAGTCCTGCCTAACGCAATGACCCTGGGCTTTTTTTCGTTTTCCAAATTCCTGATGTATCGGGATCTGGAGCCGGAGAACTGGCCGGAGGGGAAAAGCCCGGCCCAGCACGCTTTCGTAACGGGCCTGCTCCAGGACGGCTTTCCCCAATCGGAGTCGCTCTTCTCCGAAGAGACGCATCTCGACGAACTCATCCCCGCGACGCGGCTCGACCATGTCGTGGATGCGGACAGCTCGCAAAGCCTCGCCATCGAAGCGGTCCGCCAAGGCCGGAGCGTTGTCATTCAGGGGCCGCCCGGCACGGGCAAGAGCCAGTCCATCTCGAACATCATCGCCACTGCGGTGCTTGATGGGAAAAAGGTCTTGTTCGTCGCCGAGAAGCTCGCCGCCTTGGAAGTGGTCAAGCGCCGCCTCACGAAGGAAGGGTTGGGCGACCTCTGCCTTGAACTGCACAGCAACAAGTCCAACAAGCGCGCAGTGGTCGACGAGATTGGCCGCACCTGGAAGCTTGGCCGTCCAAAGGAGGCGGACATGGAAGGACTTGTTCCCAAGCTGGAGCGACGCCGCGCCACCCTGAACAGCCACGCACAATTCCTTCACGAGCGCCGCGCCCCGAGTGAACTCACTCCCTTCACCGTGATCGGACAGCTGACGCTGCTTGGTGAGAAGGGCCGCGAGGCTGCTGACATTACTTTTTCTGGCGCGGAAAGCTGGACGCCCGACGACCGGCAAGAACGTCGCCAGCTGATCGGTGAACTTGCGGAGCGCATTGAGCAAATCGGCGTGCCGTCGCAGCATCCGTGGCGCGGGGCTGCTTGCGAAGTGGTGCTGCAAATCGACCTTTTTCCGCTTGAGACCCGCATCCGTTCCTTGCTGACCAGCCTGAAGGCGTTGCGCGAAGCGGCGGCGATCCTGGCCACCGCACTCTCCCAGCCGCCGCCTGAAAGCCTTTGCGTGGCTGAACAGCAACTGCTGGTTGCCCGTTACGTGGCCGCCGCACCCCCGCTGGACAAGCAAGCCCTCTGCAACAGTGTCTGGGAAGCCGGGATCGAAGGGCTGAACGATCTGCTGGCGGAAGGGAAAAAGTTTGAGCAGGCCTTGACCGATCTGTCCGGGCGGGTCGTCGAGTCCGTGTGGGAGCAGGATTTGTCCGGTGCCCGCATTCACATTGCCGCGCACGGTCGGTCATGGTTTCGGATTCTAAACGGAGACTACCGGCGGGCACTGGCCCAGCTCCGTGGGCTGAGTGCTGGCGACTTGCCCAAAGCCCACGATGAACGCGTGGCGTTGACAGATCGAATCATCACCGGCCAGCAGGCGCTGCGCCGCATCCACGCCGCCGATACGATCGGACAGACTGCCTTCGGTGCGCATTGGCGGCGGGAGAAGACCGATTGGGCGCAACTCAGCGCGATTCTTGACTGGGTTGGCCAGCAGCGAGCGGCTGGCTTGGGCGAGAGTTTCCGCCGTGTATTTGCCGGCGTTTCCGACCAACAACGCGTGGCGCAGTTGTGCGAGGAGCTTTCCGGGCGGCTGACAAGGGCGCGCAGTGAGACTGCCCAGGTGTTCCAACAGCTAAGCTTGGATTGCTCCGTGGCCTTCAACGCTTCGGACCGGGAGAGCGTTTCCCTGGCCGCGCTGACCGAGCGCTGCTCGCTGTGGCTTTCGCACATGGAAGACCTCTCACGGTGGAATCAATACTTCGTTCGCGCCCGGCACGCGAGGGAGTCTGGCTGCGGAGCGCTGGTGGAACGGTTCGAAACCGGAACCGTCCTTCCCGGAGCGGCACTCCACTGTTTTGACCGCGTTTACTTCAGCCAGGTGCTGCGGGAATGCATGAGGCAAAATCCCGACCTCGCACAGTTCGACGGCGTGCTCCACGAGAAGCACGTCACGGAGTTCAGAGAACTGGACAAGGAACGTCTCGCCCTCTCCCGGTATCGAGTGCTCATGGCTCACTTCGCTCGCATGCCGCCCGCTGCGGGGGTCGGGCCGGCCGGAATCATGAGAGGGGAAATGGAGCGTAAGCGCGGTCATCGAACCGTGCGCCGGCTGCTCAAGGACGCCGGCTCGGTCGTCCAGACCATCAAGCCCGTGTTCATGATGAGCCCGCTGTCTGTCGCGCAGTTCCTCGAACCCGGGGCAGTCGAGTTTGATCTGCTCGTCGTGGACGAGGCCAGCCAAGTGCAGCCCGTGGACGCGCTCGGCGCCATCGCACGTTGCCGCCAGATTGTCGTCGTGGGCGACAGCCGGCAACTGCCACCCACCCGATTCTTCGCCCGCATGACGTCTGATCTTTCGGAGCCGGAAGACGACGGGGCTTCAGCCAGCGTGGCCGAGGCAAAGGACATTGAGAGCATTCTTGGGCTTTGCTGCGCCCGCGGTCTCCCGCAAACCATGCTGCGTTGGCACTATCGCAGCCGCCACCATTCGCTCATCGCGGTGTCCAATAGCGAGTTCTACGAGAATCGCCTGTTCATCGTGCCCAGCCCGCATTCCTCCGCTCCGGGTATCGGCCTCCGGTTCAATCATGTGCCCGAGGGGGTTTTCGACAGCGGAGCCTCCGGCACCAATCGCGTCGAAGCCAAGGCAGTCTGCCAGGCCGTCATCGAGCATGCCCGTCAGTCACCCGGATCGAGCCTTGGGGTTGCCGCCTTCTCCGTGCGGCAGCAGCAGGCAATCCTCGACGAGTTGGAGCTGCTTCGCCGCGAAAACCCGGACACCGAGTCCTTCTTCTCCGCCCATGCAGACGAGCCTTTCTTCATCAAGAACCTTGAGAACGTGCAAGGTGATGAGCGCGACCTAATTTTCATTTCCGTGGGCTACGGAAAGGATGCACATGGCTACATGGCCATGCGGTTCGGCCCGCTCAGCATGGAGGGGGGTGAACGTCGGCTCAACGTCCTCATCTCCCGCGCCAAGAAGCGTTGCGAGGTCTTTTCCTCCATTGTCGCCGAGGACATCGACCTGGTGCGCGCCTCCGGCCGGGGCGTCGCAGCTTTCAAGACGTTCCTCAACTACGCCAAAACGGGCCTGCTTGCCGTCGCCACGCATTCGGGACGAGAAGAAGAATCGCCATTTGAGGAAGCGGTGCGCCGGGCGGTCGAATCGCTTGGGCATGAGGTTCACCCGCAGGTCGGCGTGGCGGGATTTTTCATCGATCTGGCCGTCCGCAATCCAGAGCAGCCGGGACACTATCTGCTGGGCATCGAATGCGACGGTGCGCCCTATCATTCTTCGCGCTCCGCCCGGGACCGGGACCGGCTCCGTCAGGCGGTGCTGGAAGATCACGGTTGGATCATTCATCGCATCTGGAGCACCGACTGGTTCCAGCGTCCCGCTGAACAGTTGCGCAAGGTGCAGCAGGCCATCGAGCGCGCTTCGGAAAACTCCTGTGAAAGAGTTCGCCTCGATTCTCCTCCAGCGACAGACCCGGCGGCTGGGAACGCCACGGAGCCTATCGAGCGTGAAACCGCGATTGAACCAGAGGACACGGGTTTGTGTGACCTCGCAACGTCCTACAATGAGGCGAACTTTGCGGTGCCTAAGCAGCAGGAACCACATCTGGTGGCCACCAAGGAGATGGCCGACATCGTGCTTCGCATAGTTCAACAGGAAGGGCCGGTTCACGAAGATGAGGTGGTTGCCCGCGTGCGAAACCTGTGGGGATTGGGGCGGGCCGGCAGCCGCGTGCAGGACTCAGTCGCCAAAGCCGTTCGGTCTGTTCTGGTCACACGGGCCTGCACGCGTGAGGACGGTTTCTTGAGCATTCCCGGCGTGCCAGTGCCGATCCGCAATCGCCAGGACGTTTCCTCGCCGGGCCTGCGTAAGCCAGACATGCTCCCGCCTGCGGAAATCCGGGCCGCCATTCTCTCCCTTATCGATGCTCACCACGGCGCGACAGCCAATGAAATCCCGGTTGCCGTGGCCCGCATTTTTGGCTTCAAAAGCACCGGCAGGCAGTTGCGCTCAACCATCGCGGCCCAAACGGCCAAATTACTGCGGCAGGCGGTGATTGAAGAAAGCAATGGTATGCTCAAGCGAGCGATTGGCGAATGATGGACATGGCTCTCACTGCGCCAGTTCCTGCAACCGGGCGACCAGCCAAACCATCGCCAGCGTGTCGAGCTCGCAGTAGTCCTCAAGGTGCCGGCGCACGCGGTCCCGCTCCTCGGCGGTGACCTCGGAAAAGGTCACTCGGACAAACTCCAGGCTGGCGGTGCCGCCTTCGCCGATGGCGAGGCCGCTGTAGTGCTTGCCGGTGAACGCCGGCAGGACCGCCTTGATGGAAGCCGACCCATGCTGCGCCGGGTGGTAGCAGTGAAACTTCCGGAACGGCTCCAGCAGGTCCACGATGCGCGGCGGCAGCGATTTCACCCAGTCGGCGTGCTGGGGCAGGCGCTGCGCACAGCCGGCCAGGACGCCGCGCTCAAAGCCCGCGTTGTAGGCGAGGATCGTGCCCGCGGGTCCGATGTGTTCCGTCAGCGCGGCCATGAACCCGGGTCGCGGATCCTCACGACCCTCGGCGAGGAAGGAGTGGTGCTCTGGCTCGGCTCCTGGTTGACGCACGACGTGCAACGAAAACTGAAAGGGGATCTGCTCGAACGGCCGGGAGCCATCGAACAGCGGCACGGCTGAACCCATGGTCTCGAAGTCGAGGTAGTGCAGCGGGTATTTCAGCTGAGCGAGGAATGCTGTGACCTGCGCCGGGTCGATTTGCGGCGCGTTGGCGACGATGGATCGCTGTTGGATGCCCTGCGCCTTGCTGAGCTTCGTAGCGGCGGGAATATCCGTGATGGCAGTGATGCCTTGGGCGACTAGCTGAAATCCTCGCTTGGTGCCGCGCGTTAGCGTCATGACGTTGTGCGCGGGTAGGAACGCCCAACACCGATGGGTGAGCGGACACGCGTAGGGGCTGTTGCAATGCGGTCCGATGTTCACCACGGGATGCGCAGCAGCTCCGATAACACGGGCGAACTCGGTGATGCGCTCCTCGATCTTTGCACTCAACGTGGAGATCTGGCGCGTCACGTCCACTTGGGTGAAAAGCTGCTGCGGCTCCGCGTCACCCTGCCGCACGTAGTTGGAGTTGATGTGGAGCACATGGCAGCGTCGGATGTTCAGGCCTGCGGCGGTGCAGACGTGGGCTTGAAACGCCACGTCTTCCAGATACACGCCCTTCACGCTGGTAGAACTCTTTACCTCGATGATGTCCCAGGCGTCGCCATCAACCGGGTTCAGGATGTCGATGCGGGCGTAACCACCTGCTGCCCGGAAGGCGGGTTCAAAGAGGGGTTGGCGTAAGGTGAGCTGCCGCTGGGTTTCTGCGCACACGATGTCGAAGTCGGTGACTCCCGGTGCAATCTCGATGCCAGCCGGAAACAACCGCTTCGCCCAAGCCCCTACCTCATGCCCTTGATCGAAGATGGCCTGTGCCAGCGTGCCGGTTTGCTCGTAAAACGACAATTACCCTTCCCCTCCCGTTGCCTCATTCCAAAATGTTACCAAGATTGAGGGGCGATAAGAAGCTGCTTTTTCCTGTGTCGCTGCGC
>JAYTIO010000135.1:0-7780 GCA_043731805.1 Pedosphaera sp.
ACCGGCTTCGACCTGCTGGAGTTCCCGCTCTACGCCGCGCTGCCGCTCTTCGTGTCCTACGCGCTGATGGCCGCCTGGGCGCTGGTCACGCTGCATCGCCGCACCGAGCGCGAACTCTACGTCTCGCTCTGGTTTGTGCTGGCGGCGCTGCTGTGGTTCCCGTGGATTCTCTCCACCGCGCAAAGCCTGCTGCTCTGCTGGCAGGTGCCCGGCGTGGTGCAAGCCATCGTCGCGGGCTGGTTCGCGAACAACCTCCTCCAAATTGTCCTGCCCGGCTTCGCCCTCGCGGTGCTCTTCTACTTCGTGCCCAAGCTGGTGAATCGCCCGCTGGCCAATCCCGGCCTCGCCCGCGCCGGCTTCTGGCTCCTCCTGCTCATCGGCGGCTGGGGTGGCCTCTCGCAGCTCGCGGCGGTGCCCGCGTGGATTCCCGCCGTCAGCGGCGCGGCGAACGCGCTGGTAGTCGTCCCCGTCAGCGCGCTGCTCATCTCCCTCTGGCAGACGGCGCACGGGAAAATCGGCGAGACTTGGAAGGCCAGTGCCACCTTCCGCTTCCTGCTCTTCGCGGCACTGCTATTGCTCGGCGTGACGCTCCGCACCGCAATCTTCAGCGGGCACTGGACCCAGTTCACCTTCTTCGCTACCGCCCGCCCGGACATCGTGCTGCTCGGCGTGTTCGGCCTCGCGGCGCTGGGGGCGCTGCACTACATCGTCCCGCGCCTCACGACCGGTGAGGATGAGCTGCCCTCCAACGGGCTGGCGGACCTCACGTTCTGGGCGGCGCTGCTCGGCATGCTCGCGGTCGGCCTGGGCTTGAGCTTCGCCGGCCTCAAGCAGGCTGTAGTGGGCGCAAGCGTGAACGACAAGTTCGTCGAAATTGCCGTCACCGGAACCGCCAGCCACCTCAAGCTCGTCACCGTCGGCTACGGCGCGCTGGCGGTGGCGGCGCTCGCCTTCCTCGCAAACTTCGCGCTGGCAGTGCGCCGCTGCTGCGCCGCGTGTTGTGGAGGTGCCCGATGAGATACGGCCCCATCATTGGTGCGGGTGCGATGTTCAGCCTGGCCTGCTCGTGGGCCGCTTTGGTCATGGCCCCGCAGCTCCAACTCGGCGCACTAGCCCCTGCGCCCATTCCGAACACCTCGGACGTCCACCCCGCCGCCCGGCCCGGCCTCGCGGCGCAAGGCGCGGAGGTCTATCGCTCACTCGGTTGCTACCAATGCCACACCCGACTGGTGCGCCAAGACGCGCTGCTCTTCGGCGCGCGACTCAACGACCGCGGCTCCAACGCCAGCACCATTAATCTCGAACTCCCCGGCAGCGGAAAGACGAACCTCGTCAACCTGGACTTGCTCATCGCCCTCGCGAAGGCGCGTCCCGACCTCCGCATTCAGAACCTCCCGGTTCCGCCAGCGCTGGCCGGCGACACGAATGTCGCGCCCAAGTTCGCGCAGTTTTCCAAAGACCTTGCGCTCCTGAAGCACGCCGACGACAAGGCCGGCATCGTCCGGCCGGCCACCGGCCCCACGGTCAACGAAGTGGTCGCCAAGCGCCCGGCGGACATTCTGGTGAAGGTCGGTCCCGACGACGCCGAGCGCGTCGTGAAACTGCTCACCGACGCCGGCGGCAAGGCCGAGTTGGTCATCTACAACCTCGGCCCCGACGTGGAGCGCGGCTGGGGCGCGCGTCGCAGCGTGGCCCGCGACTTCCTGAACGACTCGCCCGTCCTCCTGGGCAGCGTGCGCGTCGGCCCCGACCTCGCGAGCATCGGCACGCGTGCGCCGGAGAAGTTTGCCGCGCCGTGGCAGACCGCGACCACGAACGTCGCCGCCGAAGTGGAACACCGGCTGTTCGTTCACCTCTACAACCCGCGCCTGCTGGCCCCGGCCTCGACCTGCCCCTCGGCCACCTACCTGTTCGACAAACAGAAGCCGGACGTGCGCTTCGCCGGTGAGCCCCTGGCCTTGCCCGGCCAGACCGCGCCCGTCTTCCCGAAGCACAACGCGCGCGCCCTCGTCGCCTACCTGTTGACCCAGCGCACCGATGTCAGCCTGCCAGAAGCGCCCACGCCTGCGGTGGCCAAGCCCGCCGCACCCGCCAGCACGAACGCGCCCGCGAAGCCATGAGCAAGAACAAGAAGCAACCCGCGCCCGTGAGCGCCGAAACCGAACCGACGATCGCCGCCGGGGGTGGCAGTGCGTGGCCGTTCGTTCTGTTGGTCGTCCTGCTCTTCGGCTGCTTCCTCCATGTGGAGAACACCGGCGGCGCGTTCCGCGCGGACGTGTTTCAAGCCGGGATGAAGACCCTGCCGCCGCAAACCGACGACCCGCCCGAGGTGAAAGCCTTCAAGCGCGGGGCACAACTCTACGCGGCAGGCTGTGTGGGTTGCCATCAGGCCACCGGACTCGGCTCGACGGCGCTCAACTTCCCGCCGCTGGCCGGCTCGGAGTGGGTGTTGCGCGAGAAGCCGGACCGTATGCTCCGCATCCTGCTCAACGCCGTGGAAGGCCCCATCAAGGTGAAGGACGTCGTTTACGACAACCCCGCGATGCTCGCGTTCCGGGACGTTTACTCTGATGACGACATCGCGGCCATCGCCACCTTCATCCGGGGCAACCCGGCGTGGGGCAACGGCGCTGGCTTCGTAACGCCCCAGCAGGTGAAGACCATCCGGGACGGCACCGCCGCGATGGGCTCCCAGAAGTGGCGCGTCGAGACGTTGGAACCGATTCCCTGAGTCCAACGGCGTGCCGCCCGCCGCAGTGGAAGACTGGAAAAGGAAGTTGTTCCCCTGCACCGCTCCGCTCGAATGCCGTAGGTGCCTCCGCTACAGCGCGCCGAAGCGGCGGTGGCGGTGGGTGTATTCCTCGAGCGCCTCGTAGAGCTGCGGCTTGCGGAAGTCCGGCCACAGCGTGGGCGTGACCACGAACTCGGCGTAGGAAATCTGCCAGAGCAGGAAGTTGCTCACGCGCAGTTCGCCGCTGGTGCGAATGAGCAGGTCGGGGTCGGGGTAGGCGTGGGTGTAGAGGTTGCGCGCGATCACCTGCTCGTTGATTTCCGCTGGGTCGAGCTGGCCGGCCTTCACCTGCTGCGCGATGGCGCGCGTGGCTTCGACGAGTTCCGTGCGCCCGCCGTAGCTGAGGGCGAGGATGAGCGTGAGGCCGGTGTTCTTCGCCAGCGCAGCCCGGGACTTGGCGAGCTGGTCCTGCACGAACTCCGGCAGGCGGTAAATCTGCCCGACGGCTTCGAGGCGGACGTTGTTGCGGTTCAGCTCGCCGATCTCGTTCTTCAGGAAGCGCGCGAGGTATTTCATCAGCGTGTCCACCTCGTCCTTGGGGCGGTTCCAGTTCTCAACGGAGAAGGCGTAGAGGGTGAGATACTTGATGCCAATCTCGCCGCAGGCGCGGACGGTGGCCCGCACGGACTCGACGCCGTTGCGGTGGCCCTCGACGCGCGGGAGGCCGCGCTGCTTGGCCCAGCGGCCGTTGCCGTCCATGATGATGGCGACGTGCGTGGGAATGTTGGCCTTGGCCTGCGGGCTGAGTTGCGGCGCGTGGCTGCTCATGTCGTGGGCGGAAGACTATTTCCGCCGTGCCGCTGCGTCCACGCGCAAGTGCGGGCGGAGAATACGTTGAACCTCGTTCCGCCGCGTCGCGTCTGCCTTCCTCGTTGCCATGAAACCTCGCTTCTCCCCTGCTCTTCCGACGCTCGCTGCCGTCTGGTTCCTCGTCACCCTGCCCGCCTCCGCTGCGAACTGGCCTGCCTGGCGCGGTCCGAACGGTGATGGCATCTCCGCCGAGCAGAACCTTCCGGTGAAATGGAGCAAGACCGAGAACGTCCGCTGGCGGGTGCCGCTGCCGGAGGCCGGCAACTCCACGCCGATCGTCTGGGGCGACCGCATCTTCGTCACCCAACCGGTCGGCAGCCGCCGCACGCTCCGGTGCCTCAGCCGCGCCGATGGCAAACAACTCTGGGAGGCCGGCGTCACCACGAAGGAGAAGGAGCCGACGCACGGGACGAACCCGTATTGCTCCGCGTCGCCGGTGACAGACGGCGAGCGGGTCATCGTGTCCTTCGCGAGCGACGGACTGTTCTGCTACGATTTTAGTGGCAAGGAGCGGTGGTCCCGCACCGACCTTGGGCGCCAGATTCACATCTGGGGTAACGCGGCTTCGCCCGTGCTGCACGGCAACCTCTGCTTCCTCAACTTCGGCCCCGGCGAAACCACTTACCTCCTCGCCGTGGACAAACAGACCGGGCAGACCGTGTGGAAGAACGAGGAACCCGGCGGCGACTCCGGCGGGCCGCCCCCCACGCCCAAGGACGCGCCCGCCGACAAAAAAGCCGCTCCGCGTGGCAAGTGGCTCGGCTCCTGGAGCACACCGCCGATCATCAGCGAAGGCGGACACGACTCGCTCCTCATGTCGTGGCCGGGCCGCGTGTGCGCGCTCGACCCCGCGACGGGCAAGGAACGCTGGACCGCCACGGGCCTGACCCCGCTCGTTTACACCTCGCCGATTTACGCCGCCGGCATCGTCGTGGCGATGAGCGGCTTCGGTGGTTCGGCGCTGGCCGTCCGCACGGGCGGCGGGGGCGACGTGACGGAGTCGAAGCACCTCTGGCATCACCCGCGCTCGCCGCAGCGCATCGGCGCCGGCGTGATTCACGAGGGGCACATCTACCTCCATAACGACCCCGGCACGGCCATGTGCCTGAATCTCGAAACCGGCCAGCAAGTCTGGAGCGAACGACTCGCGGGCGCCTCCGCCACCGGGGTGAACTGGAGTAGCGTCCTGCTGGCCGACGGCCGGTGCTACACCATCACGCAGGGGGGCGACTGCTTCGTCTTCAAGGCCAGCCCCACGTTCGAGCTGCTCGCGACCAACCCGCTCGGGGAGCGCTCGAACAGCTCCCTCGTTCCCTCGAACGGCGAGCTGCTCATCCGCACGCACCAGGCGCTCTGGTGCATCGGAGGGAAGTAGTGGAGCACGAACGTTCGGGTTCAAGGCAATGTCGGCGGGCGCAGGAGGCGGTAGAAGCGCAACCCCGGCAACACGGGGGGTTGGGCACGGGGTTGTCGCCTCCAGCCAACGTCGCGGCTTCGACCACGGTTCTCCAGTTGGCCGTCGCGCCGAGGTAGTCGGCGACTTGCAGGCGCAAGCCCGCCGGGGCCGCAGTCCACGCCAGAACCAGGTTGTCGCCTGCGCGGCTGGCGCGCAGGGGCGGTGCCCCTTCGGTCTGGCCCGCGCCGCCCCGCGTCCAGAAGCCGCTCTCCAACGCGAGCGTCCCGGCGACCGCGCGCGGCGAGGCCAGCGGCTGGCCAATCGTGACGGCCGCCCGCAGCGTGCCGTTGGTGACGACCGCGCCGCCGGCGGAAAAGGTCGGCCGGCTCACGACCAGATTTTGCGCGCTGACGGCACTGGCCAGCAGGAGCAGCGCGGCCACGGTGGCGGCCCCTGCGCCGGCGCGCGACCGGTCCCTGGTCGCAGCGCGTGCACCGAGTGGAAAGCGCCCGGAAGATTCCAGCTCGCGCTTGGGTGCGAAGCTGCTGCGGGCGGGGACCGCCCGCGCGCCGGCCACCTGAAAGAGCTGCCGTTGATTCATGGGGCAGGGCCGGGCGTTCATTGTCGTTCTCCTTTCTTCGCCAGCGCTTCCACCAGCTTGCGCAGCTCGGCCACGCTGCTCTCCAGCGCGGCGATGCGCGCGTCCTTCTCCTACCCCACCGCGTGCAAGCCTAGGATCACCGCCAGCGCCACGCCGCCCTCATCCACGGGGCTGATGTGCCGGTCGTCCTCGCCCAGTCCGAAGGCCGCGCAGAAGTCCTGCGCCGTGGGGCCGAGGTGGCGCACCTCGCGTTGCTCGACCTTGTAGTTCCACGTTTGCAGCGAGCGCTGCGTCACGCGGTCGAGCACTGCGCGCGGGTCCACGGCGGCGAAGTTCTCCTTCACCGCCCGGTCCGAGGTGCTGGTCCACACCCCGCCCGTGCTGAGGAAGGCCCCGCTGGATGTGTCAATGAGCCGGCCCGCGCCGATGCTCACCGCGCCGCCCGTGCCGAACCAGAAGCGCCCGCCGCCCGCGCGATGAACTGGTCGCTCGCGGTGGAGGTCACGTCGGCGTCCGTAGAATCGCCCCAGACGAACGCGCCTGAATGGCCCGCCTTGGCGCGCGCGCCGGAGACGAGGTTGCTCACGCCGCCGCCGATGCCCCCTCCGCCCCCTTCGCTGCGAATCTCGTTCTGCATGCCGCCCGCGATGGTGCTGGCGGGTGCGGTGCCGGGGGACGAAATTCGGTTGGAGGAGCCGCCACCGATGACGCTGAAGGGCGCGTCGAGGATCACGGTGTTGTTCTGACCACCCGCGATGACCACCACCCCGGATTCACTGACTTGGTTGTTCAGGCCGCCGCCGATGACCGAGAGGAAGGCGAGGTAAAGCCGGTTGCTACGCCCGCCGCCAATCGCCGCCCCCGTCGTCTCCGTTATGTCGTTGGCCCTGCCACCACCCACAAACGCCTCCGAGGCCTCCGTCAGGCGGTTGCCGAACCCGCCCACCACCGTGCTGTGCCAGGACTCATCAATGGAATTCACGGTGCCGCCCACGATGGCGGAGTTGAGCGTGTCGTAGCCGACGTTGTTCGCCTCCCCGCCGCCCACGAAGGCGTTGAGGGCCTGGCTGCCCACCACGTTCCGGACGCCGCCGCCGATGGCTGACCCGAAGGAAGCAAACTCCACCAGGTTGCTGGCTCCCCCGCTGATCACGGATTGAGCCGAGCGCCGCTCGATGCTGTTGTGGTCGCCGCCCGCGATGACGGCGTTATTGGCGTTGGTCTGGATGATGTTCTGCTGGCCACCGCCAATGGTCGAGAGGGCGGCCAGACTTTGGACAACGTTCCATTGCCCGCCGCCGATGACGGACAGAAAGGCGTTAGTTTCCACCACGTTGGCCGAGCCGCCCGCGATCGTGGCAAAGGTCGCTTGAGCGCGGATAGAGTTTTGCGCTCCGCCCTTGATCACCGAATTGCCAGACCCGTCCGCGATGCGGTTGGAGTCGCCGCCGGCGATGACCGCCCAGCCGTTGTCGAACAGGATGGCGTTGCCGGGGCCGCCGCCGATGGCCGCGCTCCCCGAGGCCTCCGTGATTGAATTCGAGGCGCCGCCGGCAATCGTTTCGAATCCACCAACATGGACCCCGTTGGCGAGCCCGCCGGCGATCGTGGCATAGCTTGATTCGCTGACTGAGTTGAGGCTACCACCACCGATCATCGCGTGGCTGGTGGTTAGGGCTGCCGCCGCCGATGAAGTTGTAGGTAGTGAAATCTCCCCCGATGCCGTTGGCCCGCCCGCCGGCGATGGTGTTATAGGCAGCGTCAGCAGGGGTAATCGCCTCGATGCGGTTGCCGCTGCCGCCGCCCACCGTGGAGAAATTTTCCCCCACCGAGTGGAGTCCCAGTCCGCTTGCCCCGCCGCCCGCGATGGTCACCCCGACTGGCGCAAATCCCCCCATCGAGTTACCACTGAAGCCACCGACCAGGTTGGGGCTGGTGGCGTTCGGTTCCAGCCGCAAGGCACGGACACCGTTCACTTTGAATTCCACCGACTGGTTGTCGGTGGCGCCCAGAAAGTGCGTGCCAGCGGTGGTGCCGGCATTGCCGCCGAACTGCCAGAAGTTACGCGCGCGCAGACCGCCGAGCAGCTCCGCGTTCAGATTTTGCACCAGCGTGCAGTTCCCCACGGCGAAGGGCGCGCCCGTGGCCCCACCCAGCGTCACCGGTCCGGGGAAGGTGAACG
>JAYTIO010000136.1:0-5822 GCA_043731805.1 Pedosphaera sp.
CCACCACGCCGGACGAGCGCATCGCCACCATCGTCCAGCGCGGCACGGGCTTCATCTACTACATCTCGCGCGAAGGGGTGACCGGGATGCAGACCAGCGTGGCGGGCAACTTGGCCGAACGCGTGGCGCTCATCCGCCGGCACACGGCGTTGCCCATTGCCGTCGGCTTCGGCATTTCCAATCCCGAACAAGCCCGGCAAGTCGCCTCGGCGGCAGACGGGGCCGTCGTGGGCAGCGCGGTGGTGAACCAGATTGCCCAACTCGGCCAATCCCCTGACCTCGTGCCGAAGCTGGAAGCGTTCGTGAAATCACTCGGTGATGGATTGAAGGGGCGGTAGGGCGCGGCTGTCTCCAGCGCGCCGCTGAAACGTGCGGACTCGCCACTGGCGCGCTGGGACAGACGCGCCCTACCCGCCGCACTTTTCCGCGTGCCATCACCGCCGTCCGTTCCTATCTTCCGCCCACTTTTATGGCGACACTCAAACCGTTCCCCGCCCTCCGACCGCAGCCTGAACTCGCCGCGCGCATCTGCGAACTGCCTTACGACGTGATGTCCTCCGACGAGGCGCGCGTCATGGCCGAGGGCAACGCGCTTTCCTTCCTCCACGTCTCGAAGCCGGAAATTGATTTACCCCCCGGCACCGACCTCTACTCGCCCGCCGTGTATGCAAAGGGGAAGGAGAACTTCGCCCGGCTCATCGCCGATGGCGCGCTCTTCCAGGACAGCCAATCGTGCTTCTACCTCTACCGCCAAGTCATGGGTGGCCACGCGCAGGTTGGCCTCGTCGCTGCCGCGAGCTGCCAGGAATACCTCGACGGCATCATCAAGAAGCACGAGTTCACCCGCCCGGACAAAGAAGACGACCGCGTCCGCCACATCGAGACGCTCAACGCCCAGACCGGTCCCGTCTTCCTCGTTTACAAAGCCGTCGCCGCGATGGATGAGTTCGTCGCCCGCAAGACGGCCGCGCCGCCCGACGTGGACTTCACCGGCAAGGACGGCGTGCGTCACACCTCGTGGAGCGTGCGGGACGCGGCGGAGATCGCCTTCATCGCAGCCGAGTTCGCCAAGATTCCCTTTCTCTACATCGCGGACGGCCACCACCGCAGCGCGGCGGCGGGCCGGGTCTTCACCGCGCGGGCAGGGCAGGGGAACAGTGGTGGTTTCCTGACCGTCACCTTCCCGCACAACCAGATGCAAATCCTGCCCTACAACCGGGTGCTGAAAGATTTGAACGGCCTCACGCCGGAAGCGTTGCTCGCGAAGCTCGACGCCCTCTTCACCCTCACGCCCGGCGGCACGCCGAAGCCCACGCGCAAGCACGAGCTAGGGTTCTACTTCGGTGGCCTGTGGCGCACGCTGCACGTCCGCCCGGAGTTCACCGCGACGAGCGACCCCATCGAGCGCCTCGACGTGACGCTGCTCCAGAAACTCGTCCTCGACCCCCTGTTCGGCATCACTGACCCGCGCACGAGCAAGCGCATCAATTTCGTCGGCGGCATCCGCGGCACGGCGGAGTTGGAGAAGTTGGTGAACAGCGGCGACTACGCCTGCGCGTTCTCGATGTTCCCGACGAGCATCGTGGACCTGATGGAAATCGCCGACGCGGGTGGCATCATGCCGCCGAAGAGCACTTGGTTTGAACCGAAGCTCCGCGACGCGATGTTCAGCCACCAGATTTGAACGCCGGGCGGCGGGCTTCGGGGACTATGGCTCGTGAAGCTGGGTATGCCCCGTCGCGCTGTAGCGGCGGTCTGTGACCGCCGAGTTCGGGCTGCTGGCACTTCGATCGGCGCTCACAGAGCGCCGCTACAGCGCTGCTGCCAGCAGCCAACTCACTTCGGGTAATCCCGCCAGAGCCACTTGAGCACCTCGGGGAAGATGCTGCCGCCGTGCTTGCTGTTGTGCGCGCCCTCGCCGAAGTCGAACCGCACGTCGTAGCCGGCGAACTTGAGCGCGGAGGCCATCTGGTGGTTGCACAGCGGCCAGTCGCCGAACTCGTTCTTCACGTCGTCCACGCCGCTCTGCACGGAGACGCGGATGGGCTTGCGCTCGGTCTTGCGGACGAGCGCGGGATAGACGTGGCCGCCCCGGATGTTCGTGTAGCTGCCGATGGTGGTGAGGGCCTTGCGGAACTCGTTGGGCCGCTCCCAGCAGACCGTCCACGAGCAAATGCCGCCGCTGCTGGCCCCGCAGATGGCGCGGCCCTCGGGGTTTGTCGTGAGGGAATACTGCTTGCTGACCTCGGGCAAAATCTCTTCGAGCAGGAAGCGCGCGTAACGGTCGCCGAGCGAGTCATACTCGAAGCTGCGGTTGCTCACCTGCCACGGGCTTTTCGGCGCGGCGTTGCCTTCCTCGTGGCCGGGGTTGAGCAGGATGGCGATGGTCACGGGCAGTTCGCCCTTGGCGATGAGGTTGTCGAAGACGATGGGCACGCGCCAGTTGCCCTTGAGGTTCACGTAGTCGTGGCCGTCCTGGAAGACCATCACGCAGGCGGGTTTCGCCGCCGTGTATTGCGCGGGCACATAGACCCACCAGTCGCGCACGGTGTTCGTGAAAATATTGCTGCGCCACTCGGGCATCTTGATGAGCTTGCCCTGGGGCACGCCGGGCTGGACTTCGTGGTAGGGAGTGATCTTGAACTCGTCGGCGGCACGGACGGTGAACGCGACGGCGAGCAACAGGAGCGGAAGAATGCGTTTCATGGTCAAGTGCGCGGATGGTGCGTCACCGGCGGGAGCGCATCAAGCTTCGAGCCGTGGAGAAATCTGCCTGACTCGACGCGTGCTTCCGCCGATGCTCCCGCCCGTGAGTGTCCGTATCGAACTTCTCCAAGTCGCCCGCCTCGGCGCGCAAATGCTCGGCGAATCCGCCGACCTCGTGCGCGAGTTTTACCGCCGCCAGTGGACCGACACGGGCGCGGGCCGCGACCGCTCGGACCGGCCCGACCTCTACTACACCGTCTTCACGCTGAACGGCTGCGAGGCGCTGGAGGTCGCGATTCCCGACGCGAAGCTGGAGGCGTGGCTGCGGACCTTTGGCGAGGGCGAAGGGCTGGACTTGGTTCACCTCACTTCCCTCGCGCGCTGCTGGGCTTCGCTCGGCAAGAAGCGGATGCCCGACGGTCTCGCGAAGGCGTTGCTCGCGCGGCTCGAAGCCTTCCGCAAACCCGACGGGGGCTACGACAGCGATACGAAGAAAGCGCACGGCACAGCTTACGGCTCGTTCCTCGCGCTTGGGGCGTATCAAGACCTCGGCAAGTTTCCGCCCAAGCCGCTACGCATCGTGCAAAGCCTCAAGCATCTCGAAACGCCGGACCACGCTTGGAATAACACGCCCGGCCTGCCGCTTGGCTCGACCAATCCCACCGCCGGCGCGGTCACGCTCCTGCGGCACCTCCACCTGCCGCTGAATCCCGCTGTCGGCGACTGGCTCCTCGCGCGGCTGCATCCGCAAGGCGGCTTCACCGCCGTGCCGGGTGCGCCCATGCCTGACCTCCTCTCCACCGCCACCGCGCTCCACGCGCTGGCGAGCCTCGACCGCCGCCTGACTGCCGCGCAACGCGAGCGCTGCCTGGACTTCGTGGACACGCTCTGGTCGGCGGAAGGCGGCTTCCACGGCCACTGGGCGGACGACCACCTCGACGCGGAATACACCTTCTACGGCCTGCTGGCGCTGGGGCATTTGAGCGCGCAGTGACGTCAGAATTTGACGGCCTTGCTCCGTTCGCTACAGTCGCCGCACATCAATGAAGAAATCCTCCAGCACCAATCCCAAGGACCGTTTCGTCATCATCATGGCCGGGGGGCGCGGCGAGCGCTTCTGGCCCGTCAGCCGCGAGCAGACGCCCAAGCAGCTCATCAAGCTCCTGGGCGACACCTCGTTCCTCCAGCAGGCCGTGGCCCGCGTCACGACGCTGGTGCCGATGGAAAACATCTTCGTCATCACCAACGCCGTGCAGGCAGCCGCAGTGCGGAAACAGTTGCCCAAGCTGCCCAAGGAAAACGTCGTCGCCGAACCGGTCGGCCGCGACACCTGCGCGGCGGTCACCCTGGGTGCGGCCATCGTCGGCGCGCGCTCGACCACCGGCGTCATGGCCGTGCTTCCGGCGGACCACGTCATCCCCGAGGAGAAGAAATTTCAGGTCGTGCTGGGCGACTGCTTCGACCTCGCCGCGCGCGGGCAGGCCATCGTGACCATTGGCATCAAGCCCACCGAGCCGGCCACCGGCTACGGTTACATCCGCACGGGCAACCAGTTGCCGACGCCCGCCGGTGCGAAGCCCTACAAGACTACGATGTTCAAGGCCGAGCGCTTCGTGGAGAAGCCCAACTTCGATACCGCTGTGGAATACGTGAACAGCGGCCACTATCGCTGGAACGCCGGGATGTTCATCTGGAGCTTCATCACCGTGACGAACGGCCTCGAAGCGCATCAGCCCGAGATGGCCGCCGCGTGCCACCGCTGGTTCGACGCCGCGAAGTCACCGGCGAAGCTCGCGAAGGTGCTCGCGAAGGAATACCCGGCCATCAAGAAGGTCTCGATTGACTACGCGCTGCTGGAGAAGGCGCAGAACGTCGTGGTCGCGGACGGCACTTTCGCCTGGGACGACCTCGGCTCATGGAACGCGCTCGCCCACCACGTGAAGCCCGACGCCGAGGGCAACTGCGCCGTCGCCGACTTCCTCCATGTGGACGCCGCGCGGAACATCATCTACGACGCCCGCAGCAAGAAACTGCGCACGCCCATCTGCCTCGTCGGCCTGCGCGACTGCATCGTCGTCCAGACCGACGACGCCACGCTGGTCGCGCACAAGAGCGAGTCGCAGAAGATTAAGGAGCTGGTGAAGAAGCTTTCTGAAGATGCGCGGTTGAAGAAGCTGGTGTAGCGGCGGTCTGTGGGCGCCGTCTTTCGCCGCTCCAGCCGCATCTTGTGAATCCAGGCCCGGCGGTCACAGACCGCCGCTACAGGCTCCGCGCAAAGTTCCCCATTCCCCATTCCCCCGTCTGCGCTATGCTGCGGCTAACGATGCACCGACGTTCATTCCCAGCCTTGCTCGCCGCGTGCCTCGGGCTGGCCGTAGGCTGCGCGCCGGAGAAAGACCGCGACTTCACCCTCGCCCGCGAACGTATGTGGCACGACCAACTCACCGGCCCCGGACGCGGCATTCAGGACGCGCGCGTCCTCGCCGCGATGCGCACCGTGCCCCGCCACGAGTTCGTGCCGGAGGAGTTTCGCTTGGGTGCCTACGACGACCGCCCGCTCCCGATCGGCCACGGCCAGACCATTTCCCAGCCGTTCATCGTGGCCTTCATGACGGAGCAGTTGCAGCCGCAGCCGACGGACAAGGTCTTGGAAATCGGCACTGGCTCGGGCTATCAGGCGGCGGTGCTCTCCGGGTTGGTGAAGGAAGTCTTCACCATCGAAATCGTCGCGCCGCTCGCCAAGCGCGCCGAGGCAGACTTGCGCCGGCTGGGCTACCCCAATGTCTTTGTGCAGGCCGGTGACGGTTACCAGGGCTGGCCGGAGCACGCGCCCTTCGATGCCATCATCGTCACCTGCGCGCCGGACCAGGTGCCGCAGCCGCTCATCGAGCAGCTCAAGGAAGGCGGGCGCATGGTCATCCCCGTCGGCCCGGACGGCGGCGAGCAAGCGCTTTACCTCTTGGAGAAGCGCGGCGGCGAAGTGAAGCAACGCGCCGTGCTCCCCGTGCGCTTCGTGCCGATGACGCGCCAGGCGGGAGCGAAGCCATGAGCGCAGGTAGGGCGCGTCTGTCCCAGCGCGCCGCTTGGCTGTAGGAAGATTCTGCGGCGCGCTGAGG
>JAYTIO010000137.1:0-10668 GCA_043731805.1 Pedosphaera sp.
GCGGTGAAAGGCATCGAGCCTTCAAGGTTCGCGCGGCTGCCCGCGTCCCCCAGTTTGCCCGCCGGCTGTCGTCAACACGTTGTCAGCCTAGCCGAACAGTCCCATGACCGGTTTGCCCGAGGAGAAGGGCGGGCGGATGATGCCGGTGTTCTTGCCGAGGTCGCTTAACGGCACGCCCAACGCGTGGAGGATGGTGGCGTGGAGGTCTTGGGGCGTGACGGGGTTGCTCTTCGGCGCAGCGCCCGTCTTGTCCGACTCGCCGTAGACGGCCCCGCCGCGAATGCCGCAGCCGGCCACGATCGCGGAGAAGCACTGCGGCCAGTGCTGCCGGCCGGGCGGCCCCTGCGTGAGGATGACCGGCGTGCGCCCGAACTCGCCCATGGCAACGACGAGCGTGTCGTCGAGCATGCCACGTTCCTTTAGGTCGCTGAGCAGAGCGGAGAGGGCTTCGTCCAAGCGCGGGAGGCAGAAGTTCATGCCGTAGGAGCCGTTACTGAAGGCGTTGCCCATGCCCATGTTGCCGCCGTGCATATCCCAGCTCGAACTCGGCGGCCCGCCACCGGTCTCGCCCGGCGCGGGCCCGACCCAGCCGTTGACGGTCACGAACCGCACGCCGGCTTCCACCATCCTGCGAGCGAGCAGCAGGTTCTGCCCGAGCGGGTGCATCCCGTAGCGCTCGCGCACGGCCAGCGGCTCTTGTTTCAAGTCGAAGGCCGCGCGCCCCTCCGGCCGGGTCATCGCGTCGTAGGCCAGTTCGCGCAGTTCGCCCCAGTCCTTGCCGCCCGCGTCGTGCGAGAGACGGTCGGACTCGAGCGCGTCGAGCAGCTTGCGCCGCTCCTGCATGCGCGCGGGGTCTGCCGAGTCGTAAATCTCCGGCAGCTTGAAGTTCGGCATCGCCGGGTGGTTGTCGGCGGAGCCAATGAACACGGGCGCATAACTCGATCCCAGGTAACCGCCGGAGCCAATGTTCGGCGCGCAGAAGACCGGCGCGCCGACGCACTTGATGAGCCAGGCGTTCGTGATCAGGTTGCGCTCGTTGGAGAGGTTCTTGGCCACCACCGATCCGATGTAGGGCAGGTCGTCGGGGACGCCTTCCCGGACGCGCTCTACCACTTGGCCGCAGAGCAGGTTGTGCATGGCGTCGAAGTGGTTGTTGATCGGGCGGGGATGCGTCATCGAACGGATCAGGCAGAACTGATCAGTCACTTGGGAGAGCTTGGGATGGAGTTCGCTCAACTGCATCCCCGGCACTTTGGAGCGGATGGGCTTGTAGGGGCCGCGAATCTCGGACGGGGCGTCGGGCTTCAGGTCCCAAGTATCGATGTGGCTGGGGCCACCGCAGAGCAGCAGGAAGATGCAGCACTTCTTCGAGGCCACGGCCTTGCCCGAGGCATCGAACTTGTCCTTGCCGACGACGAGGCCGGGGACCGCGAGGTTGAGCAGGCCGACGCCGCCCGCTTTGAGCATTGTGCGCCGGGAAGTCTTGGGAAGTTTCATGGGCATGGCGGGTCGAGATGAATTGCAGTGCTACGGTTGGGAGCCTATCCCCTTCCCTTCCCGTGGCAACGAGAATTCTGGGCGGGTCACGCTGAAGGCCGTGCTCTTGGAAGCGGCGGTCGGCATCTGGTTGATCCACTTGCGGAGCAGCTCAAGTTCCGCCTTGGGGACGCGGGAGTTCTCCTTCTTGGGTGGCATTTCGTTGTAATGAAGCAGCTCGATCAAGAGGCTCTTCGGGGCGTTCCCGGGCTTGATCGCCGGGCCGGAGACGCCGCCGGTGAGCAGCGCATCCAGCGAGCGCATATCCAGTTTGCCGTCCCGACGTTTCGCGCCGTGGCAGTGCAGGCACCGTGTCTCGAAGATTGGGAGAACGTCCCGGCGGAAGTCGGGGCTTTCGGCCCGAGGTTCGTCTGCGCCCGTGCTGCTCGCCGCCAGACCGCCGAGGAACAGCCCGCCGAAGAACGCATGAGGTCGGATGGGCATCGCCCGCGCCGGGAGGAGTTACGCCTGGCCGACGATGTTCACGAAGCAGTGGACGTGCGGGAGCACGCGGTAGTTCCAGATGAAGCCGGGGCCTTCGAGCCGCCAGTAGTCCCAGCGGTCGTTGCCCATCTCGGCGTTCTCCTTGTAGAACGCGAGGCGCAGCCGCTCCATGCCGCCGTTCGTCTTGAGGAGCTGCATCACTTCGTCCCCGTCCTCCTGGCGAAAGGGGCTGATCAGCGTGCGCATGACGCCCGCCACAAGGTCGCGCTGCGCCGGCTCCAGTTCCGCATAGCTGACCCCGGCCGGCGGTTTTTCCAACAGCCGGGGCCGCAAGGCCGCCGCACCGTCCCCGGGATCACCAACCACCACGGCCTGCTTGCGCTGCGGCTCGTTGAGCATGTCAAACACGCTCATGACCTGCTGGGTCTGGTAGTGGTAAACGTTCGTCTCGCTGTGGCCGTTGGCGGAGTGGCCGTAATACATCGGCCCGCCGAACGCGGCGTTGGGCTGGGAATTGCCGTCGCAACGCAGCGTGAGGTGATGCCCGGCGAAGACCCAGGAGAAGGGTTCCTTGCCGGAGGGATCGCCGAAGATGGCGATGCCATTGCCCTCGAAGCCCCCGGCGCTGTCCCATTTCCCATGGCGGCTGATGCGCTCGAAGGATTCCTCGCCGGACAGGATCGCCTTGAAGGTCGTGCGGATGAGGTCCTGTTGCGGCTTGGTGAATTGCTCGCCGAGGCGCTTGCCCAGCGGGGCGGCGTTGTGCGTCTTGAGGCGCGTGGGCGTGCCGCCCTTGTCGGTGCCGTGATCCCAAGGCAGCACCATCCCCGCCTTCTG
Source organism: Pedosphaera sp. (assembly GCA_043731805.1). Lineage (GTDB taxonomy): Bacteria > Verrucomicrobiota > Verrucomicrobiia > Limisphaerales > SXTU01 > SXTU01. Next base: position 2,818 of record JAYTIO010000137.1, read on the forward strand.
CTCGGGCGTCAGCGTGGTGAAGAATTCGCGGACGAGGGCTTCCGCTGGCTTGGCCGTGCGCTCCTTCTCAGCCGGGGCCGCCGCGCGTGCCGTGGCAGAGAGCAACGCCGAGCCGCCCAGCGCGCCCACCGCTCCGCCCGCCACGACCCGGATGAAATCACGCCGGCCCAGACCGGGCACCGGCGCGACCCGTTCGGCACATTCGGGGCAGGGCAGCGGGGCAGGCGGCGAGCTGACCGGGAGAGGTGTTCCGGACGTGGTGGGGTTCAGGGCGAATTGGTTTTGCTGCGGGTTCATTGGGGCCGACACTACGCCGCCTTGGGTGGGGGTCAAATGCTATTGCCGGGCTTTGGCAGGAGCGCAGCCGCGACGGCCCCCACGCGCCGCGCTCAAACTGCCTCGTTCCGGCCGAAGGTGAACCTCACACAGCGCGGGCCGCCAGGAACTCGCGGACCTTGGCCACGGCTGCGTCGGCCGGCACAAACGTCACCGCGCCGCCCCGGGGCTTGAGTTCGACTTCACCCTTGGCCAGCGACTTCTCGCCGATGCTCACGCGGAGCGGGAAGCCCACGAGGTCGGCATCTTTGAACTTCACGCCGGGCCGGTCGTCGCGGTCGTCGAGGATGACTTCCACTCCGGCGGCAGTGAGTTCGGCGTAGAGCTTTTCCGCGACCTGCATCGCGGCGGAATCCGGCGTGACGGCGAGCGGGGTGATGCAGACGGCGTAGGGCGCCACGGCCAGCGGCCAGATGATGCCGTCCTTGTCGTTGCTCTGCTCGATGACGGCTTGCAGCGTGCGCGTGACGCCGATGCCGTAGCAGCCCATGACGCAGGGCTTGGACTGGCCGTCGGCGTCGAGGAAGTAGGCGTTGAGCTTCTCGCTGTATTTGGTGCCGAGCTTGAAGACGTGGCCGACCTCGATGGCGCGCTGGATTTTCAGTGGCTTCATGCACTTTGCGCAGGGTTCGCCCACCGTGACCGTCCGCAGGTCGAACCACTCGGTCACCTTGAGGTCGCGTTCGATGCTGACGTTGCGGAGGTGGAAGCCGTCTTCGTTCGCGCCGGTGGTCATGTCGTTCGCGCCGCGCAGACGTTCGTCGGCGAGAATCTTGACGGCGGCCGGGACGTTGACGACCGCACCGAGGGAGCCGGGCTTCGCGCCGAGGGTCGCGACACATTCCTCTGGGGTCGCCGGGCGGGCGGCGAGAGCGCCGGTGCGGGCGAGGAACTTGGTCTCGTTCAACTGGTCGTCGCCCCGGATCAAGATGAGGACCGGCTGGCTGTCGGCGATGTAAACTAGGGTCTTGATCTGGCGGTTCGCCGGCACGCTGTAAGGCGCTTTGCTCAAGGCCTCGATGGTCACGACGCCGGGCGTGGCGAACTTCTCCGCACCCGCGCCCAACTCGCGCGCGGCGGTCTTCGGGAGGCCGCTGGTGGCTTTCTCGATGTTCGCCGCGTAGCTGCACGCCTCGCAGTAAACCACGTCGTTCTCGCCGGTGACGGCGGGGACCATGAACTCGTGCGAGTGGCTGCCGCCGATGACGCCGGTGTCGGCCTCGACCGGGAAGTTTTTCAAGCCGCAGCGGTTGAAGATGCGGGTGTAGGCATCATACATCTTCCGGTAGCTGGCCATCGCGCCCTCGTCCGTGGCATCGAAGGAATAGGCGTCCTTCATGATGAACTCCTTCGCGCGCATGAGGCCGAAGCGCGGGCGGATCTCGTCCCGGAACTTGGTCTGGACCTGGTAGAAGTTTTTGGGCATCTGCCGGTAGCTGGAGATTTCCCCAGCGGCGAGGGTGGTGATGACTTCTTCGTGGGTGGGGCCCAGGACCCATTCCTTGTTCGAGCGGTCTTTGACCTTGTAGAGCACGTCGCGCGCGGTCTCGTAGCGGCCGGATTGCTGCCAGATGTCGATCGGTTGAAGCGCGGGCATGAGCACTTCCACAGCTCCGGCGCGGTTCATCTCCTCGCGGATGATGTGCTCGATCTTGCGCAGCACGCGCAGCCCGAGCGGCAGAAAGGTGTAGAGGCCGCCGGTGAGTTTACGGACGAGGCCGGCGCGCAGCAGGAGTTTGTGCGAGAGGATTTCGGCGTCGGCGGGCGATTCCTTCAGGGTCGGAATGAAGTATTGGGACCAGCGCATAGGGGTAGGGATTCGGTTCAGAAAGAAGGCCGCCGAGAAGAAGTTCCCGGCGGCCTGGAGAGTGGAGGGAAGGTTACTTAACCGTGTTGACCAACGGAGCAAGCCCCTGGATGCGGACTTCCAGCCGGTCGCCCGACTCGATCGGGCCGACGCCGCTCGGCGTGCCGGTGAGAATAATGTCGCCGGGCAGCAGGGTCATGTTCGTCGAGACGAAGCTGACGATCTGGTAGCAGTTGAAGATGAGCTGGCTGGTGTTCGAGTTCTGCCGGAGCTGGCCATTCTGGAAGAGCTGGATGGTCAGATCATGGGGGTCAATCTTTGTCTCCACATACGGCCCGAGCGGGGTGAAGGTGTCGAAGGACTTGGCGCGCGCCCACTGACTCTCGGCGTTCTGGATGGTGCGGTCGCTGATGTCCTCGGCGGCGGTGTAGCCGAAGATGTAGCGGGCGGCGGCGGCGGGCGTGACGTTGCGCACCCGGCGACCGATGACGATGGCCAGCTCGGCCTCGAAGTCGGTGCGGTGGTTGGGAAAAGGGATTTCGATCTTCGCGCCGTCGGGGATCAGCGAGGTCGGGGCCTTCAGCCAGAACAACGGCTCCTTTGGCAGCGGCTTGCCCGACTCGCGCGCGTGGTCGGCGTAGTTCAGTCCGACGGCGATGACTTTGGAAGGCTGGACCGGGGTGAGGGTCTTGATGCCCTTGACCGAGAGCGGCTTCTTGTCAAACGATGGCGAACCAAAGACGTCGCCGTGCAGACGGAACAATTCTCCATCCACAACCTTGGCAAAGAAAATGTCGTCGCCCTTCTGAAATCGGCCGATAGCTGCCATAAATGTGCCTCGTTTGTAACAAGATATGGGTGGGTGCCGCAAGGTGATTCTAAAGCCTCACGGTCCGCGCCCACCGGAGCCCGCTTGGTGGAGGGCTCTGCCGGTCAATTTTCCAGCCCCGCCGATTGCCAGGTGCTGGGTTGGCCCGGGCGGGATTCGGTCCAGAAAACCCAGTAGCGGCCCGCCACCGAGATCACTCGCGGATAGGCGGAGTTGATGCCTGGTGCGGAAAGTTGCTTGGGCTCGCTCCAGGTGGTGCCGGCATCAGCGGAGGTCGCGGCGAAGACGACGCTTTCGCCATCACTCACGCGCTCCCAGACGGCGGCTAGGCTCTGCGGGCCGGCGCTGGCAAGGTCGCCGCGCCGGGCGTCGGCGTCGCCGAGGCGCTGCGGGGCGGACCAAGTTCGGCCTTGGTCGGTCGAGGTGAGGTGATACGCGCCGCTGTGGCCAGCCGCGCCGGTCCAGACGAGGGCGTGGAGGGCGGTGCCGCGCACGAGCAAGCCGCCGCCGACGTGCGGGCAGCCTTGGAAATCCCAGTTGAAATTCCCGACCTTGACGGGGGCGGTCCAGCTTGCGCCGTGGTCGGTGGAGGAAAGCACGGCCATGTCACGCGGGTTCTTGTCGCGGAAGAGCGCGTGGACGGAGCCGTCCGGGCCGACGGCAATGGTGTTCCAGCAGCACTCGCAGGTCTCGGGTTTGAGGGTGGCGTTCTTGCTCCACGTCCGGCCGCCATCCTTGGAGTTCGCATAGCGCAAGCCTTTCGTCCCGCCCCGGCTGTCGAGCCAGACGAGGTGGAAGGTGCCCGTCGCATCCGCCGCGCAGTCCACGAAGTTGTGGTCGGAGGGGAGGCCGTCATCGGCGGGGTTGGGGCCAGGCTGCCAGCTCGCGCCGCCGTCGGCGGAAAGCGCGGTGGCCATCGGACCACGACCGCCAAAGCCGGTGCCGGGAGTGTTCCAAAGCGCGACGAGCTTCGCGCCGCTGACGGCCAGTTGGGCGTCCATGCCGCGATGCGGAGCCAGGGGCTGGATCGCGCCCGCGTCCACGCGGACGGGGACGGACCAAGTGACGCCGGCGTCGGGGGAACGTTGGTGGAGCAGCACGGGGTTTTTGGAATTCGTGGCGTAGTCCGCGAGGAACAGGTGCAACGTGGTGCCGTCCACGGCCACATCGAGGCTGTCCACGCCCCAGCGGGTGACTTCGCGTTTGGCTTTGCCGGTGCCGTGGGCATGGCCGGCGTGGTTCGTGGTGGCGGCGGGTGGGGCGGCGGTCGGACGCGGCGGGGCGGCGGCTGGCGGGGCGACGGGTTTGGGATCGCAGGCGGTCAAGCCGAGGAGGCCGGCCAGCAAGGCGAGGGCGAGGGCGGGGTAAGGCATGGGTTCAGGGTTGGCGCAGGCCAGGGTTCAAACCCAGCCTGCGCGTCTGGGGACGCGACGACGGTTTCAATCCAGATCCCACAGCTCGTTTTTGTAACTGGGATCGGCGGGATCGGTGATGCCGTTGCCGAACCATTGGCCCAGCGGCGCGGGGTAGAAGGGCGCTTCCATGCGCGTGAGGGAAGCGTGCCCATCGGCCCAGCCTACGTTCACGCCTTTGCCAAGGGGTTCATGGCGGGGGTTGGGGCGGCCGATACCGGCGGAGGAAAGGGCCGACGGCGGGAAGAGATGCGTGGATTGGGTGGGCGTCAACGCGAGCGTGGCCGGGGCTTCACCCAGGCCCGCATCCGCCACATCCACGGTGTCCGTAGGCCGCTGGATGGCGGAGACGAACTTGTAGTTGAGCAGGGTGTTGAAACCGTAGCCGGCCTGGTTGGTGTCGCGGTTGCCGGGGCAGTTCCAGACTTGCGCGCTCAGGACATCGGCGTTGTTGGAGCCTTGCTGGAGGTAGGGGTAGAGGAGGACTTTGCGGTCCAGGCCGGCGGTGAAGCCGACGTGCTTCTCGTAGTCCTGGCCGTAGAGCGCGCAGGCCAAGGCGATTTGCTTGGTGTTGCCGACGCACCGGATGGCGTTGGCCTTCTGCTTCGCCTTGGACAGCGCGGGCAGGAGCATCCCGGCGAGGATGGCGATGATGGCAATGACCACCAAGAGTTCGATGAGGGTGAAGCCAGCCGCGCGCAGGCGCGGGGCGAGCAGGGGGCGGGAGCAGACAAGTTGCGGTTGATTACTTTCGATTTTCATAGGTTAATCCGACTGTTTGTTAAAGGGATGCGGGACTGATGCGGTTGCCCCGGCGGTGGGATAGGTCAACAAACCACGCGCCGGCTGATCACGTCCCGCATCCCAAATTGTTTTTGTTTTGGTCCATTACGGAGGGATTTCAGAACCGCCAGGTGAGGGCGAACCGGACGCGATAGTCCGGGACGATTTGCAAGGCGGTGTTGCGGACGCTGACCGGCAAGTCCAGGCCGGCCTCCGCGCTGAACTTCTCCAGCCAGGTCACGCTGAGCTGCGGGCCGACATAGACGGCGGTCAGGCCCGTGTCCTCGGCCTTCGCACCGGCAAAGGTGTCCTGGCCCTTGGTCTCGCCGGAGACGTTGGCTTGGAGCGCGACGGTGTAATTGTCATCCAACGCGAGCAGCACGCCCGGGCCGCCGGACCAAGTGAGGTCGTTGGCGAAGCGGTAGCCGAAGCGGCCCGCGCTGCGCCACGCGAACTGGGTGTTCGCCGCGAAATACAGCCGTTCCCAACGGGCGTAGAGGCTCGTGCCGAAGATGCCGTCCACCGAGCCGCTGCCCAGCGTGAGGTCGTGGCCATGCACGGCGCTGTCCACGGGCGCGGGCGGGGCGGTCAGTTCGTCCACTTCCTCCTGGAGGCGGCTGGCGCTGCCGGTGGGGAACTTCAACCCCGCCAGCAGGCCCCAATACACGGTGTAATGCTTTTGGCTCACGCGGACGGCGGCGAAGTTGGCCACGAGCGAGGCGTCGCCCGGCCCGCTGACGCTGCCGCGCTGGAGCACGCCGTTGTCGTCGGGCCGCTCGAAGGAGCGGTGGATCAGCGGGACATTGAATTGCAGGCCGACGCGGTCGCTGAAGTTGTAGCCCAGCACGAGCTGCGTGATGGCGCTGTCCATGGATTGCGGCACCGCACTGGTGGTGCGGGCGCTGTCGAGCTGGAGCGTGCCCTGGTGGGTGAACTGCCCGGCGAGGCTGGCGTGGAAGCCCTTGCCCAGATCACCCCGCGCCGTGGCGGCGGAGTAGATGGCGCACAGGTCACAGGCGGTGGCGGAGGGGAGGGCGGTCACGAGCAGGGCTGCGCCCAGCACGGCGGCCGTAGTGGCGATGGAGTTTGCGTTGTTCATTTGGTTTTCAATTTGCGGGCGGCGGCCTGACGCGGTGCGCGATCGGGTGGGGCACACCCGGAAGCTCGTCAAAAGTCGCCGCCCAAAGATTCTTCTGCTGCTTTCCTGCTTGCCACCGGGCACAGACCGGGGCGGATTTCAAAAGGAAGGGCGGAGAGGCGGCAGGAAAACCCGGGCGCAGGCTGAAAGGTCAGTAACGGCCAGCACTTCGGGATTTCGCCTCTCCGCCCAATTGGTTTCCAGACACCCAACGCAACGGCCGGGCGGATGGTCCGCGTGCGAAAGGGCTGTTCAATCGGCCACGCCCAACGGCGGCCACAGCCCGGCTGCACGCGGGCTTGGGAGGAGAAGACTAGGCCGCTCGGGGCGGCGGGAGGGGAGGGGACTCGGCGCGCGGCAAGGCGGCCAGGTCGAGCGCGGGCGGGGGCGAAAGCGGGGCGGGCGGGGTCAGGACGAACCCGGCGGCGCAGGGCAGCGACTCAATCTTCACCAGCGGCAGGACGGACTCGCGGGCCTTCTCAGACTGTTGCCCTTCGCGGACGAGCTTGCAGATGCGGCAGGGATTCTTGCCATCGAAGGTCTTGGTGAACGCCTCCCGCACCGTGGTCTGCTGCGCGAAGCTGACGAACATCCCGGTCCACGCGACGGATTGGAGCAGCACCCAGTGCAGCCCCACGGAGAGGGCCACGGCCAGAATCACGGCTAGTTTGGCGGCGCGCTTGAACAAGACGGGGCGCTTGATGCCAGCCGCGCTGGAAGAATTCAAGCGGAGACTTTTTTGCCGCGCCGGTGCCGGCGTGCCGGTTCCGCGTCCGGGTGGGAAACTACTGGCTCTTGAGCGACGCGGGCGCGTAGTGGCCGTTGCCCTTCACGCCGCCGAGGTCCAGGCTGAACACCACAAAGGACTCCACCTTGGGCGAGTCCTTCGTCACCCCGAACATATTCACGAAGTCAATGTGCCCGCGACTCCCCACGCGCCACTGGAGGCTCGGCCCCACCATGTAAGTAATCTCCGGCAGGCTGCGGGAGCCCCGGGCCGTCTCATGGGCGAAGCGCATCTCCAGCCCGCCGCTCAACTGCTGGTCAATGAACGTGTAGCTCACGCCCTGGCTCCACGCGATTTCTGTGGCGCGCCCTTGGCCGGCCTCCTGTTCGTAAATGAGGTTCAACCCCCAGTGCCAGCGCGGGGCCAGTTCCTCGCCGAGCAGCAGCTTGACCTCCCACACGTCCCCGCCCCGCGCGGGGTCCACGAACTGCCACTCCGCGTAGAGCGTCGGGTTCAGCGGAATCTGGCCCCAGTCCGCCAGTGCCCAGCGCAACTCCACCGCGCTGCTCAAGTGGCGCAGCTGCCCCTTTTCGTTGCTCGTCCAGTTCTCATACAAATCCAGTTGGAAGCGTTTCGGGAGGCCGATCTCGAGCTCCTCCTGAAACTTGTGCTGCTGCGTGCCGTTGCGGCGGAAGCGCCCGCGCCACCATTGCTCGAAGCCGAACTCCCACGGCTGCTTCTGGACATACACGCGCGTCGTCGGGAAGCGCCGGTGCAGCGTCCACTCCGGCTGCTCATACTCCCCGACCTTCAGTTCCT
>JAYTIO010000138.1:0-11221 GCA_043731805.1 Pedosphaera sp.
ACGGCGTTGGTGTGAGCGGCAGGCGTTAGGATTTTCCCCTCGACGTCGAACTTCAGTTCGACCTTCTCTTCCGGCGCGTGGCAGGCCGCGCAGTTCATCCGCGAGAAGACCACATCGCGATGGGCGACCGAAGGAATCAGAACACCCGCCGCATCGAACTTCGGCGCGACTGGCTTGTCCTTGCTGTGGCAGGCGTAGCAATCCAGCCCGGACACGTCGCCGCCCACCTTCGTGAGCTCGGCTACGGAGAGGCGCACCGTGGCCGTGTTCGTGAACATTGAACCAGCGGGCGAAACCCTGTGCGCCACGGCGGTGCCGCCGCGCGCCGTCATCCAGAAGGCCAGCGCCAGCCCGGCGAACAGAACCGTCAGGCCCGTCAGCACTGCCGAGGTTTTCTGGTGGTCGTTCATTCGGTCGAAGGGTTGCGGACCGATTCCGACGCGCTTCGCTTGAGCGCGGCGAGCGGGTCACTTCGCGAACGTCCGGACTTTCGCGACGAGCGCCTTTAACTCTTCGTCGGAGAGCACGCCTTTGAAGGGCTTCATCTTCTCCTTGCCCTTGTCGGTCACGCCGTCCTTGAGGCGCTGGAGCATCTGCTCGTCGGTGAACTGCTTCTGGTAAGCCGCGTCGGTGAGGTCCTTCGCGCCGGCCATGCGGCCCGCCTTGGTCTTGGCCCTGCCGTCCGCGCCGTGGCAGGAGCCGCAGTGCTTGGTCCAGTTCTCAGCGACATCCGCAGCGCGCAGGGTTTGGGTTCCGACTAGCACGAGCGTTGCAGTCGCGAGCAGGAGGATTTGCTTGGTGTTCATAGGATGAATGCGTTGCTTCAGAAGCGGTAGGTGATGGTGGAGAAGACAAGGTGCGCATCATAGTTGTCGCGTCGGCCGGAGGTCTCATCGCGATGGGCGAAGTAGCCGTAACTCAGCGTGCCACGCACAGCCTTGCTGAAGTTGCGGATGAGCGCGGCATTGACCGAGTGGTCCTGCGCGCTGGGGCCGTAGGGCATGCTGACGCCGGAGTTGTTGATGAAGTTGTTGGCGCGGTAAAAGAAGTAGTTGACCTGCAAGTCAGTCTTGTCATCCACCACGAAGGTCGCCGCCGCGCTCGTCTGCCAGTAGTCGTTGCGCGCGTCGCTCACGAGTCCGGCGGCGGCTCCAGTGAGCGCGCTTGTGGGCGTCGTGGTGGCGTCCAGCGCATAGCTGAAGCTGCCTTGCAGGAACAGCCGCGACCACGGCACCCAGGTCAGGTTCTGGCTGATGATGTGCGCGGTGGTCTGCGCGCTCTCGATGCCAGCCAGGCTCCCGGCAAAGGTCTTGATGGAGGAGATTTGAAAGTCGTAGCGCGTCACCGAAGTGACATTTGGCCGTGGCCGCCAGGTGGCACGCAGGTTGAAATCGTCGGTCTGGAAACTGTGCTCGCGGATGTAGGCGGGGTAGCGGTCCGTGCCGACGGTGTTGGGCGTCGAGTCGGCGAGGTGGGTGTAATCGTTGCGGCGGCTCTTGTGGTAATACTGGCTGGCGAAGTGCAGCCGCCGCAGCGGATACCAGTTCGCGCCGAGGGTGTATTTCTGCGTGAATCGTTCCGAGTCCGTGCTGCGGAAGACGCCCGTGGCCCCCGCCGTGATGTCCTGCTCCAACTCGCGCAGGTAGCCGTCGCTCTGCGACCACTCGCCGCGCGTGTAGAGCACCCAGTTGGTGAAGCCGGTGAAGCGGGCCTCGATGGCTTCGGTGATGGTCTGAAAGCCGTTCTGCCGCGAGTTGAGATTGAGGGCCGAAGACGCGGGGAAGCCGGCTCCGGTGCCGGTGGTGTTCTCGGTGAAAGAGGCGCTGCCGGTCGTGTCGAGCTTCTCGGCGCGCAGCGACGGAACGATGACGAAGTCCGCCGCCGGCTCCAGCCGCAACGAGAGGTTCATGACGTATTGGTCCACGATGGAACCACCGGAAAGGCCCGTGTAGCCCTCATCCCGCGCCTGCTTGCCCGGATACACCCCCAGATAGGGGGCATCGAAGCTCGCGCCGTAAATCCGGCTCCCACCGATGTCGGTGTTCAGCCGCGTGTAGGAATAGCCGCTCGTCAGCAGGGTCTGGTCGTTCAGCCGCGTCTCGGTGAACGCGCGGAGGTTGAACATGTCCGACTCGAACACGTCGCGCTGCGTGACATACCGGTCCGCCGCCACCTCGCCCGGCCGCCGCCGCTCCTTGAACGCGTTGTTGTTGTCCACGAGGTCCAGGCGCAGTCCGAGACCCACGTCGGACTTGCCGAGGGTGTGTTTCACGTCGGCCTGGATGCGGTTCCGCTGCTCGTTGAGTTCCCGGAAGCTCGGCACCAGACCGCGCGTGGTCCCGCCCTGCGTCGAGTCGCCCCAGATGACTGAGTCCTTCGTGCCTTTGCGATACTCGCGCGCGTAGCGCAGCTTGAGCATCGGCCCGTCCGTCGGCGTCAGCCCGCCCTCAATGAAAAACTCGCCGCGGTTCAGCCCGAGTCCCTCATCGTAAAACGAGAACGCCGCGCCCGTGCTTGGAAAGTAGCCGCCACTGCCGTCATACCACGTCCGGAACTGCCGGAACCCGACGCGCAGGAAACCCCGGTCCGGGTCCACCACCTGCAATTTCACGGAGAAATCCTGCCCGCCATACAGCGCGCGTCCGTCCAGCTCCAACGTCCCCTTCTGGCCGAACATCAACTCATAGTGGAAATCGTCCAGCCCTCCGAGCACGCCGGGCTGCCGGCCCCAGCGCTCCTGGAACTGCGCGCGATCACCGGTGACGGCTGCGCCGCCGAAGCCCAGCGTGATCCAGTTGACCGGCTCCGCGTTCGGGTCGGCTTCGGCTGCCTGCTTCGGCTCCGCGACCTTGTTGGTGGAAGCCGTCTGCGCACCGGCGTGCGGCCCGGCCCACACCGCCAGCGCGAACATGAGCGCGGCCTTCAGACCGCAGAAACATCCGGCACGGCGGCGCGGCGCTTCGTGGCCCGCGCTTGAATCCCCGCTTGCTGCGGCCTGAAGGCCGCGCTCCTCATGCGTCATCCTGACTAGGTGCTGTTGAAGTGTCTTCATGGCGTGCTCCATTCAGAAACGAAGTGAAGAACCGATGTTGGAACCGTGCACCGCCTCGTGGCAGCCGCCGCTGAAGCAGTTCCCCCGCGTCAGGCGCGTCGTGTGGTCCGAGCCGCCGATGAAGATGCGCCCCCCCGCCACCTGTTGCTGGGCGTGGCACTTGAGGCAGAGCGTCGAGTTGCGCTCAGTCAGCATCCGGCGGTTCACCGAACCGTGCGGCTTGTGACAGGTGGTGCAGCCCTCGCGAAGCGCCTCGTGCTCGAAGACGAACGGCCCGGCCTGCGCCGTGTGGCACTTCGCACAAGTCTCATGCTCCGTGGCCAGATGCGTGCCGCCGCCGGCGATGGCCGATCCTTTGTGCGGATGGTGACAATCCGTGCAGCTCATCTTGCCCTCTGGCACCGGGTGATGATGCGGCAGATTAAACTCGCCGCGCTTATCGAGATGGCATGCGAAGCACGTCTCCGAGTCGCGGCGGGGATTGAGGATGTTGTGTTTTCCGCCGCCCGCCTGCGCGTGCAGGCTGCCCGGCCCGTGGCAGCCCTCGCAGCCAAGTTGGATGGCGTTGTCGCCCTTCGCCATGAGCCGCGCGTGAGTGGAGGTCTTGAAATCCCGGACCGTCTCCGCGTGGCACTGCGCGCAGTTCTGGTTCCCGACAAACTCTGCTCCGGGAATGGACGGTAGGACAACCACCGTCCGCGTGACCGTGGCGCACGACACCATCCCCACCCCGGCCAGCACGCTGACAACCAAAGTGCCCCACCGCACCAGCGGGGCCACCCACCCTCGGTCCGGCGTTCCGCCCGTCTGCGTTTGCATGTCCTGACCTTGGTTATCGCTTTTCACGGGGCCAGCTTCGCGACGAACGCGAAACGGCGCTAACCGTCCGTTGCCAATTGTTGGCCATCAAACGGCCGGCGCGCCGATGCGGATAGCCTTGAGCGTCGTTCCCATGGAGTCGCGAACGCACGACTTCGTTCATGCCCTTGGGCATCTCCTCATGCCCTCGCCTCCGCTCTCGTTGCGCAGTGGATGAAGAATTTGCGAATCGCCTCGGCCCACAGCACGAGGTCGTCGGACACGAGGTTATGCGCTTCGATGATTTCCTCCTGGCCCCCGCGCAGCCCGCGCACCTTGAGCGCGGACAAGCGACGCAGCGCTTCCATTGAGCGTTCGGCGCGGCCTTCTTGAACGGTGCCGATAACCGCGTTGACCATGACACGATGAGGATGACGACCGCGTGGTCGCGATGTCCCGTCCCTAAATGAGCGGGCTGTTAAATTGGCGTGCAAAGACGCGCAAGCGTGAGCGGTGCGTAGTTTCGGGCAGCGTATTCGGCCCGTGCTTGGCGAGCCGTCGCGCGGCTTCCTGTGAAGACAACTCGTCCCGTTGCGAACCTAGGCCGGCAAGCAACTGCTCCACGGGCAGGCAGTGCCATGCGTCGGGTTTTCGCAGCGTCACCAACTGCCTTCATTGCCACGTTGCCCCTCCTCGCTGCCCACCTAAGCGGCGATGGCTTCCTTCGCCTCGCTCTTGCCGGCGAGCGCCTTCCCGGCGGTTTCGCAGCAGCACTCGTGAGCTTCGAGCGGGCCGGCCTTGGCCAGATTGGTGATGGCCAGGCTGGCGAGGTCCTCGGCCTCGTTCTTGAGAAGGTAATGCCGCATGAGGAGGATGTAGGTGACGGGCAGGCTGGCGGCGCACAGGACGATTAGGAACTCGGAGACCTTAATCATATGGGTTTCTTTCGCTCGGGCGGCAACTCGCCGTCCGCAGTTCATACCGTGAACTGAACGGTGGTCATGAGTAGTCCTGTCCCCGCGCGCTGGCTTCGCAACTTTTGCCGGACCCCGCTCTTTTTTTGTCACCGGGCGCCGCCGGTCATTTCGCCTCCGCCGGCGGCACAGCGACTCTGAGCCGCGTTGCTATTCCCCGCGCCAGTAGCCGGGGAGGTTGAGCTTGGTCTCGACGAGGATTTCCAGGATAGCCTGGCGCCTGTCCGTCGGAATGTTCGCGAACTCGGGGGAAGAATCCTTGCCCGTCAGAATCTCGTGCAGCCGCTGGAGCACGTGCTCACGCATCGGCTTCGGCAGTTGTTCAAAGGCCTCGGAGTAGATGAGGAAGCTGCACGGGTATTTGAACAACCGCGTTTCCAAGTTGAACTGGCGGAACGAGCGGCCCTTGCGGTCCTTGGGGCCGAGTGTGGCGAAATGCTCGGCGTAGCCGGAGGTGCCCCTGACCTTCGCCTTGAGCGGCGTTTCCTCGGTGAACAGGAGGTATTTCAGGAAGCCCTCGGCCATGCTGTGCAGGTAGCGGATGTGCTGGTAGCGGGAGAGCGCCAACTGCGTCTCGTAGTGCAGGCGCGTGAGGTAATTGTGCAGGTGCGCCGCGTGCTCCAGCACCATCAACGCGACGATGTCGCTGTGCGGCGAGGCGTAGTCGGTGAGGTCCACGAGCTTCTTGAGGCTGGTGAGGTTGCCGAGGTAGTTAGGCCTTTCCTCGGCCTTGAGGAAGGCGGCCTTGCCGAAGAGGTTGCCGCGATGCGTCGCCTTGCCGTGCGTGCCGGTGACATACCAGCCGCCCCAACGGTCTGCGAGCGGCGTGCGGTGGTTCACCTCGGAGACGCCCGTGATGAGGTCAATGATGCCCTGCTCGTCGGTCTTGAACGAGCGGATGAGATGGCCGGGCACGCCCATTGTCTTCGCGGAGGCGTGGCATTCGAGGCACTGGTTGTTGCGGACGAATTTGGGCTGGTCCGTCGCGGTTTGGTCCAGCGTGTAGAAGACGCCGCCGAGCTTCGCGTCCACCTCGCTGAACTCCATCACCGGCGCGCCGGGAATCCAGCCGACATACACCTCGTCGTTGAAGTAGAGCGCGCGCGGGTGCTGTGGCGCGATGCGCTCGCGCTGGAGCGAGGTCTTCGAGAAGACCAGCGTTTGGGATTTGGGCGAGATGCCCAGCGCGGCCAGCAGCGAGTCGCGCCAGCCGGTCGCGGGGTCGAACTTCAGCTTCACCTCGCCCCGGTCGAGACTGGACTGGAGCCGCGCGATGAGACCGGACGAAGGCGTCTTGTTATAGCTGATGGGGTCTTCCTCGAACGGCACCAGGTGGGTCGCGCCCTGAAAATCTGATTGCGGCATCGCCGCCCCTGGCAGGAGGCCGAGCACGAGGGCAGTCAGCCATCGTGCCGTGCGGGCGAAGGGATGCGCGAACATGGCTCAACTAGACTGCGCCCCGGCGCGGACGGATTCACGAATCTTGGCGCAGGCTGGACAACGGTTGCGCGGATTCGTCGCCCTTGGATTCACGCCGGGGGCAACGCAGGGAGACACTCGGCCAAGTGGGGGCGAGCCGCCTTGGCAACCGCAGGGCAAGTTCGGACTGCCAGTTGAACCGCTGGCAGAATGTTATGACTACCAACCTCAATCGCAGCGCGTGGACCGTGTCCGAGGACGAGTATCCCCGCTTGGGGACGGCGGCGGACCAGCTCAAGTTCCTGCTCCGCTACGCCGTGCTCGCGCCCTCGAACCACAACACCCAGCCGTGGATGTTCCGCGTGCGTGGCAACACGGTAGAACTCTACGCCAATCGCGCCCGGTCGCTGCACGTCACCGACCCGGACGACCGCCAGCTCCTGCTCAGTTGCGGTTGTGCGCTCTTCCACTTGCGCGTGGCCATCTGGCACTTCGGCCATCTCGACCGCACGCATGTGCTGCCCACGCCGGGCGACGCCGACTTGCTGGCCCGCGTGAGCGTGGGCGAGGAAGACCCGCCGACGCCGCAGCAGGACGCGCTGTTCGCGGCCATCCCGAAGCGCCGGACGAACCGCCAGCTTTTCCGCGACGACCCGTTGCCGGAGGAACTCAAGCACGAGCTGGTCAAGGCAGCAGACCGCGAAGGTGCCTGGTTGCACTTCGTGAACGACCGCACGCAACGCAACGCCCTGGCCGACCTCATCGCCGAGGGCGACCGCGTGCAATGGGCGAACCAACGCTTCCGGCTGGAGCTCGCCGCGTGGCTGCACCCGAACAACAGCGAGGCCGGCGATGGCATCCCCAACTCCGCGCAGAACGCTGGCGACCTGCTGTCCGTGGTTGGGCCCATCGTGATTCGCACCTTCGACCTCGGGGAAGGGCAGGCGGCAAAGAATCGTGACATTGCGGTTTACTCACCGGGCTTGGTGGTGCTCGGCACGGACGCGGACGGGCCGGCGGCGTGGTTGGCGGCCGGGCAGGCGCTCGCCCGCGTGCTGTTGCGCGCCCGGGCCTGCGGGGTCTGGGCGTCGTTCCTGAACCAGCCCATCGAGACGTCCGCGTTCCGTCCGCAGGTGGCGGCGTTCAGCGGACGTGGCGGTTGGCCGCAGGTAATTCTGCGCCTGGGCTACGGCCCGAACGTGAACCCCACACCGCGCCGCCCGGTGGAGGAAGTGTTGCTCCCATCGGTGTGAGGGACGAGGCCACCAAGAAACGGCCAGCCTTCCCCAAGGCACGCGTAGGCAGAGCGGCAGCAACGCGGCAACGTGACGGACAACAAAGACCATTATGAAAACCAAGACCCCCAAATCAACAACGCCCGCCAAGGCTGTGCCCTGGCCGCTCAACATCCAATCTATCCTGGTGCCGCTCGACTTCTCCCCGCCGGCTCGACAAGCGCTGGCGGTCGCGGTGGCCTTCGCGCGCCGGTTCAAGGCCAAGCTGACTTTGCTCCACGTCGTCGAGCCGGTGGCCATGCCGGACTTCGCCGCCTCGTCGCCGCTGGTGCTGGAGAACGACCAACTGATGGCGGCGGCGAAACAGGCGCTGGGGAGCATGGTGAAGGCTGCCAAGATTCCGACCGGAACGGTGGAGAAGCTGCTGGTCCGCTCCGGCAGCGCCTTCCACGAAATCGCCGCCGCCGCCGGCACACTCAAGGTGGACCTCATTATCATCTCCACGCACGGCTACACGGGCTTGAAGCACGTTCTGCTCGGCAGCACGACGGAGCGCGTCGTGCGCCACGCGCCCTGCCCGGTGCTGGTGGTGCGCCAACGCTGAAGCCAACTCCACACGTCAACCAACCCCTTACGGAAAGGAACGTTATGAAAGCCCGACCCACCCAAAAATCCGGAGTAGTGACCCTGGAACTCAACCGCCGCGACGAACCGCTGATGGACGCCGCGACGCGCACGGCCGTGAAGCCGTCGCTCAACATAAAGCGAATTCTCGTCCCGATAGACTTCTCCGACTGCTCGAAGAAGGCGCTGCAATACGCGCTCCCGCTCGCGCAGGAGCACCGGGCCGCACTGACCTTGCTCTACGTGGTGTCACCGGCCTACGGCGGGGCTGAGTTTGGCGCACTCAATTACGTGGAGCTGGAGGCGACCATGCGGGAGAGCGGCGCAAAGCAACTGGCGAAGCTGGTGGCGGACGCAGGCCGGAGTGATCTCGTGATGGACACGCTCGTGCGAGTGGGTTCACCGGCCTTGGAAATCATCGCGACTGCCAGGAGCCTGCCCGCCGACTTGATTATCATCTCGACCCACGGGCGGACGGGGCTGAAGCACGTCTTCCTCGGCAGTGTGACGGAAGGTGTCGTGCAGTGCGCGCCCTGCCCGGTGTTCGTCGTGCGGGAGTGTGAACATGAAATCTTGGCTCCATGAAGGCGTGGCGCGCAGAGGCATTCGCGTGAACTCGCCAGTAGTTGTGAAACGTGAGGCAAGTGGAGCGGTCGGCTCCGTTCCGGCTAGCAGCCCCGCGTTCGGCGGTTCGCGCGACTTCTTGGACAACCGCCTTGTCTATGCGGTCATCTCGGCCCGCGCGCGTGGATTGTCCGTGGGCGTGAACATGAACCCGGACCAACGCTGCAACTTCGACTGCACTTATTGCGAGGTGGACCGCACCGGCCCGGCCCGGAAAGCGGCGTTGAACGTGCCGGTGATGCTGGCGGAACTGGAGCGGACGCTGGCCTTGGTTCAGTCCGGCGAACTCCACGCCCGGCCGCGTTACCAACGGGTCCCGCCCGCGTTGCTGGAGTTGCGCCATGTAACCTTGAGCGGCGACGGCGAACCGACGCTCTGCCCGAACTTCGTCGAGGCCGTCGAGGCCGTCGTCCACCTCCGAGCGTGCCGCCGCTTCGCGTTCTTCAAGCTCGTGCTCATCACCAACGCCGCCGGGCTGGACCGGCCCGAAGTCGCCACGGCGCTGGAGCTGTTGACGCCGTGCGATGAAGTGTGGGCCAAGCTGGACGCCGGAACGCAGGACTACATGGACCGGGTCAACCGCCCCGACTGTCCGCTCGACAAGATTCTGGCGAACATTCTCGCGCTGGCCCGCCAGCGCCCGGTCATCATTCAGAGCCTGTTCCCGGCCATCCACGGCCAAGGCCCGTCCGCGACGGAAATCGAAGCCTACGTGCAGCGACTTGCGGAATTGAAGGCCGCCGGCGCGCAAATCCCGCTCGTGCAGATTTACTCCGCCACACGCCCGCCCGCGCATCCCGAGTGCGCTCATCTCCCGCTGCGGACGCTCTCCGACATCGCCCAGCGCGTGCGCGAGGGGAGCGGGCTGCGGGCGGAGGTGTTTTGAAGTCGGCGGCAACCGCATGTCCGAGCCAGGCAAGCGGACGACTCGTTACGGCGGCCGCAGCCGGTCAGCGGAGTGCAGCTACTTCGTGACTGGCTTCCGGTTGAGCACGTCGTTTCTCAAGCTCCCCGCGAGGGCCATGATTTGGTCAATCAACTCCGGCTTCACTTTCAGCTCGCCGAGCGTGGCCTTCAAATTCTCTGCCACCGCGTTGAAATGCGTGTCATTCAGGCCGGGAAGATTCGCATGCGCCGTCCGCATATCGCGCCCTTCCCACTTCACCGGCGAGCCGAACGCCGCCGAGAGGAAGGCCTTCTGCCTCCGCCGCTGGGCGTTCATGTTCACGTCCTCGAAGAAGTGTTTGATGCGAACGTCGGCCAGCACCTTCTTGTAGAAGATTTCGATGGCCGCATCCATCGCTGGCTGCCCGCCGAGCTGGTGGTAAATGCTCGCGTTCACCTTGGTCACGAACGCCGTCTGGCACTCCTCGCGACAGAACGAATACGTCCGTTCCTCGTAGTTTGTTGTGAGGCCGGCCTTCACCGGCTTGCCGTCCACCGCGCAAACTAGCTCGGCGGCGGCGGCCTTCGGGGCGACCGGCTCGGCTGCAAACGCGCCGAAAGTGAGGGTGAGTAAAAAGGTCAGCAGGAGCTTAGTCATAATTCAGTTCAGTCGTCGGTGAGGGGCGGCCCCCGTGTGTGGCGGCAGCATTCAACGCAGGACCATCTTGCGAAATCGCGTTCGGCATGTGCTTTGCGTTTTTTGCCAAGCCGTGCTCGTCGCTTGTCCCGTGCTACATCCCGCCCGCACTCTCGGGGCTAATCATCGCGGACGGTGCTCAAGGGGCGGCGGCGCTCCGATTTGTTTCACCGGAGGGCACCGCCGCTCCATTCCGAATCCAGTCCAGCAGCGTCATGATTTCGTCCAGTGCCAGGGGCTCTTTGCCTTCGGGCGGCATGACATCGTCGTGTTGCGGAGGCAGGAGGATGAGTCGCACCAAGTGGCTGCCGAGCGGGTCGCCTGGCTTAATGGGAGGCTTGCCGCTTTCGCCCGCCTTGAAGGCCAGTTCCGGCGAGTCGAGTCGGTAGCCGCCTTTCTGCTTCTCGGGGCCGTGGCATTTGAGGCACTTGGCTTTGAGCAAGGGTTGGACCTTGTCCAGGTAGTTTCGTTGGTGCGCGTCGAGTGCCGCAGCGTTGACTGCGGACGTGGCCGCAGGTTCGTCCTCCAGCAGTTCGCGCACGAACTCTGGCGCATTTTCGACCAGATACCTTGAGCCGTGCGTGAGGTTACCACCCTGATGTCCGGCCACCCCCACCAACGCCAAGGTGCCCGCGAGCAGCCCCCGATAAGCACGCGTCCAGCCGACCGCCGCTTCATCACGGTAGGCGAGCCATTGCAGCCCGAGCGCCGCCGCCGTGACGAACGGCACGGCGATGCCATAGAGGCGGTGCAATTCCAGCGCCTTGCGTTCGTAGCCCCCGCTGCCGGCGCGCATGAGACCGAAAGCGACGGCGACAATTCCCGTGAGCAGCCCAAGCCACAGCACCAGCACAGTGACGCGCCGCAACTCGACGCTCGGACGGAACACGCGGTAGATTTCGAGAATGCCCGC
>JAYTIO010000139.1:0-2042 GCA_043731805.1 Pedosphaera sp.
GTCCGGCTGGTGGCGGCGGCGAACAGCTCGGAGAACTTCACGCTGGCCCGCTCGCGGATGAGGTTGACGATGGCCTCGATCTTTTCGCTGACGGTCCACTTGTCCTCGAAGATGTCGCGCGTGTCCGTGGCGACGAAACGCTTGAGGATGACGTTGACGGCGTTGACGAGGTCGAAGATGGAGACCTCCATGCGCTGGGCGGGAGCTTCGAAGGACAGCTTCGGCGCGGTGCGGCGATAGACGTTCTCCTGCGTGGCTTCCATCTCCTGGAGCTGACCGGCGGCGTCCTTGAACTTCTTGTATTCCACGAGCTGGCGGATGAGTTCCCAGCGCGGGTCTTCGCCGTCCTCCTCGCCCTCGACGACGGCTTGCTGGTCCTTGGGCAGCAGCTCGCGGCTCTTGATATACATGAGCGTGGCGGCCATCACGAGGAACTCGCCGGCGATGTCGAGGTCGAGCTGCCGCATGAGGTCCACGTAGTTGATGAACTCGGTGGCGAGCTTGGTGAGGTTGACCTCGTAGATGTCTACCTCCTCCTTCTTGACGAGGTAAAGAAGCAGGTCGAGCGGCCCCTCGAAGATCTCAAATTGGACTTTGAATTCGGACATCAATGGCCCGCGATTTCACTCCCGGGTCGGCAGACTGTAAAGGGAGGGTTCGCGCTTTGGCAACGCTTTCGCTGGCGGCGTCACCTCGGGGCGGCGGCCTCGCGGAAGAGCGCGGGGTCGTTCAACTGGCGGAAGACCTGGGTGTCCGCCTCGAAGTCAGCGGGGGCCACGCCCAAGCCGTCACGCAACTGCCGCAAGTAGGCGGCCACCTCCGGCGCGGGCTCGCCGTCCCGATGAGCCTCGTGCAGCACATTCGCGAGCACACACCGGCGTTGCTCGGGCTGGAGCATCCCGTGCAGCACGGTCACCAGGCCATCCACGCCGAGCTGTTCGAGATAGGTCTGGCCGGTGTTGATGGCATCGGTGGTCTGGATGCGGCGCTCGAGCGCCTTCACGCGCCGCTCGGCGGTTGCAGGAAGATGCTGGATCACGCCCAGCAGCGCGGCGCAGAGCAGGTTCATCGGCGTCCAGTCCGCGCCGGAGGGCGTCTCCGTGACCAAGACGCCGATCGAAACGCCGGCGAGGAGGGCGTCATAACCGCGCTGGTAGCGCTCCTCGGACATCCCCGCCGCCAGCCGCCATTGCTCCAGCATGGTGCTTTCTGCGCTGGAGACCTTGTTGTCGCTGAAGCCCAGGTCAATGAGGTTCGTGACGACACATTCCAACTGTGCGGGCGTGAGCAGGCGGGCCGCCTCGAGGAGCAACGCCGCGAAGCCGTGCTTCCCCACCCACGCGCCGCCGCGCAGGAAGGAGTTTTGGTTGCCAAACCGCGCCACCACCCAGTCCAGCTCTTCCTTCGCGAGTTCGCCGTCGCTCTGCGCGAGCGCGTAAACCGCCGCCGCGCACACCAAGTGCGGCGTGAGTGCCGCCGGCGGGCGCATCGTGTTCACCGATTCCATTGTGGGCTGAAGGGCGACGAGCTTTTGCAGGGCCACTTCTTCCGTCGGCGGCAGACGCAGGACGAACTCCGCCTCGGGGAAACGGGCTTGGAGCAACAGGTTCTCCCCCTCCGCCCCGGCCGCCAGCGAGGTGGCCTCGGAGATGCGGAAATTGTGCCGCATGAACTCCCCGCCCGCCGACTTCGAGAAGCAGGCGAGCACCGTGCCATCACAGGCCAGCCACGTCAGCCCAGCCTCCCCATCAAGGTCGCAGACGGCGCGCAATACAAGGTGCGGCGCGCGTTTGAACTCGGCGATGAATTCGTTTTGCAACTGTGTCGGCAGACCCATAAAGAGCGCGGACGATACGCTAGGTCCCGGCGGAAATGCACATGGAAATTGCGGCCGGTGAGCGGCCGTCCGGCTACGGGTCCAACTCGTATTTCCGCAGTCCGCTCAACTGCCCCAGCACGCGCAGCGCGAAGAGCGGGTTGTTCTTCAAGTAGCGCGGCCCCAGCCGGCGCGGCTCCTGGCACAGCCGGTAAAACCACTCCAG
>JAYTIO010000140.1:0-5796 GCA_043731805.1 Pedosphaera sp.
TCCCGACGAGAATCACCTTCGCCGACTCCGCGAGGCCGGAGACGACCTCCACCTTTGCCCCGTCGTTGAAGCCAATTTTCACCGAGGTTTTCTTCGCCTTGCCGCCGTCGGCGAGGAAGAGGAACGCGGCGGTCTTCTCCATCACCAGCGCCTCGCTCGGCACGAGCAGCACGTTCGTGTGCTTCTCCACGCCCACGCGCACGATGGCATACATACCGGGCCGGAGGACATGGCCGGGGTTGGGCAACTCCGCCTCCACGAGCATCGTGCGCGTGCTCTCGTCCAGCGCGCCGGCGAAGCGCGTGACTGTGCCCTCGAAGCCTTTGCCCGGCAGACCGTCGAGCGCGACCTTCACCGGCTGGCCCTTCGCGACGAGCGCGGCCTCCAGCTCGGTCATCGGCACCTGCACGCGCACGGTGTCGAAGTCCATGAGCGTGACGAGCGCGGCGTTTTGCGCGGCGTTGCTGCTGGTGGCGGCGGGGATGAACGCGCCCACGTCCACAAAGCGCGCGGTGATGAGGCCGCTGAACGGCGCGGTGAGGCGGGTGAATTCTGCGAGCGTGCCGGTGCGCTGCATCGCGGCTTGCGCGACTTCCACGCTCGCCTCAAACGCCGCGACCACCGCGCGCGCAGCTTCCCGACTTGCCTTCGCGGCGTCGGCCTGCGCCTGCGCTGCCTGGATGCTGGCCTCAGTGCCGGTGCGGCGCGCTTTGGCGGCCTCGGCTTCCGCGGCGGCGGCGGCGGCAGTGGCCCGCAGCACACCGATTTGCGCCGTGGCGGTTTCGAGCCGGGCCGTGGCGGCGTCCACCTGCGCGGGCACGACGAGGTCGGGCGCCTTGCGACGACCTTCAGTGAGTCGCTCGAAGTCGAGCTGCGCTACGTTCAACTCGGCTTGTGCCTTGGGCAGTTCAGCCTGAGCACGAGTAGCGACGGCTTTAGCCGCGTGCAAGTCGGCTTCGGCCTTGTGCGCGCCGGCCTTGGCGAGCGCGATTTCGGCCTGCGTGCGGGCAATGTCTGACTTGGATTTGGCGAGTTCCGCTCCGGCGCGGGCCGCGTCGGCCTTGGCCTTGGCGAGTTCGCCGCGCGCACGGGCGAGGTCGAGGGCCAGCTCGGGCGCGTCCAGTTCGGCAAGGACCGCGCCGGCTTTGACCGCGTCGCCTTTGTCCACCGCGATGCTCTTCACATAGCCAGGCAAGCGCGCGTAGAGCGTGGCCTGCTGGAGCGGGCGGATGGTGCCGGGCTGCGTGACGAAGCGGTGAACGTCGCCGCGCGTGGGGGTGGCAACGCGGACCGCAGGGGCGTCGGCGGCGAGGAGTGACGAGGTGAACAAACTGCTCGCGAGCAGCAGGGAAAGCGGCTTCAGGTTCATAGGTTAGCGGACTTCAATCAGGGTTTCGCCGCTCTGGAGGCGTTGGACAATATCCGGCAGCAGAGCGGTCAGGCGGGCCTTGAGGTCGCGGTTGGAAATGTTGCCGCAGCGAAGCCAGACGATGGGCACGTCGCGGACGCCGAACAGCCAGTGGAGTTGGCAGTCCTCGTCCTTCGTGACGACGCAGCAGCCTTGGTGGCGGGCCAGCGCGAGGATGGTCGGGTCTTCGCCGTCGCGCAGGCCGTGGTCCACGACGTGCGTTGCGTCGTGGCCGAGACTGCGCAGGTGTTGCGCGAGCGAGGGCGGAAGCTGGGCATCCACAAGAAACTTCACGGGTTAGGCGGCTTGCAGCATGGGGTGGTCGCCCTGGCCGGCAGCGAACTCAAGGCAGGCGAGGATGTCCTCGCGTTCAAGGTAAGGATACTCGCCCAGAATCTCCTCCCTGCTCGCCCCAGCGGCGAGCAGGCCGAGCACGTCCACGACGCGCATGCGCATCCCGCGAATGCACGGGCGGCCGCCACATTGGCCCGGATTGATGGTGATGCGCTTGAGATGGCTGTTCATGGCGGGGACTTAACTGGGTTTGGCGGCGCTTACATCGGTGAACTGCGGGCTGTCCGCGTCATCCGGGTCGAGGCTGGCGGAGCGGGTGTGTTTGCCGGCCATCACGACCGCGAAGACGGACGGAAGGATGAAGAGCGTCGCGACGGTCGCGGC
This sequence comes from Pedosphaera sp., assembly GCA_043731805.1. Classification (GTDB taxonomy): domain Bacteria; phylum Verrucomicrobiota; class Verrucomicrobiia; order Limisphaerales; family SXTU01; genus SXTU01. The sequence continues at coordinate 2,087 of JAYTIO010000140.1, forward strand.
GGCGAGGCCGCCGATGACGGCGCGGCCCAGCGGCGCGGTCTGGTCGCCGCCCTCGCCGAGACCGAGGGCGAGCGGAAGCATCCCGGCCATCATGGCGAAGCTGGTCATCAAGATGGGCCGGAGGCGGGAGGTCGCGCCGGTGAGGGCGGCATTGACGGCGAGTAGTGGGGCAGGCGTCCCGCCAGCCGCGGCTCCGGCCAACGTCTCGCTTGCCGCCGACTCCGCCGGGCGGGACGCCCACCGGATCGAGGCAGGCGGAGACGCCTGCCCCACTACGGAGACGCGCGCTCGCTCTGCGAAAGTGACGAGGAGGATGGCGTTCGCCACGGCCACGCCGACGGCCATGATAGTGCCCATGAAGCTCTGGATGTTCAGCGTGGTGTGCGAGAGCCAGAGCGTCAGCGCGACGCCCGCGATGACGGCGGGCACGGTGGAGATGACCACGACTGAGAGGCGCACGGATTGGAAATTCGCCATCAACAGCAGGAAGATGACGACCACGGCGAGCGCAAGGCCGTTGCGCAGGCCGGTGAACATCTCCTCCATCGGCGGAATCTGGCCGCGCACGGCGACGCTCGTCTTGGCGGGCGGCGCGCCAGCGTCCTTGATGGCCGCGTGGATGGCCTTCGCCACGCTGCCAAGGTCGGAGCCGTGGATGTTCGCAGTGAGCGAGACGACGCGGACGAGGTTGTAGCGTTCGTAAGTCTGCGGCGCGGTGCCTTCGCTCACGCTGGCGATGTTGCGGAGGAGCGTGGCCTTACCGCCAGCGGTGGTGACGGGCGTGTTCTTGAACTCCTCGACCGAGTTCACACGGCCCTGCGGCACCTGCACCTGCAAGCTGAAGGCGATGCCGCTCGCCGGGTCGGCCCAATAGTTCGGCACAGTGAAGCGGCTGCTCGCGGTGCTGGCCACGAGCGACTTGGTGGCGTCGCTCATCCGCACGCCGAGCAAACCGGCGCGCTCGCGGTTGATGTTCACGTCGAGCGTGGGGTAGTCGAGGACTTGGGCGAACTGGAGGTCGCGCAGGGAAGGAATCTTCGCCAGCCGCTCGCGGAGCTTGTCGGCAAACTCCTTGCTGGCGTGGAGGCTCTGGCCTTGGACCGCGATCTCAATGGGAGTCTGCGCGCCGAAGCTCATCACGCGCTCGACGATGTCGCTCGGTTCGAATGACACGAGCACGTCGGGCAGCTCGGCCTTGAAGACGGCGCGGAGCTTTTCCTTAAGCGGTTCGGTGCGGACGGAGCCGGGCTTGAACTGGATTTGCAGCACGGCCTCCTCGGGGCCGGCGTTCCACTGGTGGATGAGGTTGATCGGGTAATTCGCCGCGTGGACGCCGACGAGGCCGATGCTCATCTGCACGTTGTCCGGGCCGGCCTCGCCCTTGATGAGGTCGAGGACACGCAGGGCGATGGCCTCGGTCTTCTCAAGCTGCGTCCCGGGCGTCGCGCGGAGGCGGAGCTGGATTTGCCCGGCGTCCACCTTGGGGAAAATCTCGGTGCCAAGGCGGGGCGTGACGAACCACAAGGCAGCAGCGGCGACGCCGAGATAAACCAGCAGCACGAGCCAGCGGGCCGCGAGGAGCGGGCGAAGCAATGCAGCGTAGGCTGGCGAGCCCTTTTCTTCCTTCACGACTGACTCGTGCCCGCGGAGCAGCCACACGCTCAACACTGGCACCAGCGTGCTCGACAACACGAAGCTCGCGACCATCGAGAAACCTACGGCGAGCGCGAGCGGCGTGAAGAGCGCCTTCGCCGCGCCTTGCATGAAGAACGCCGGGATGAACACCGCCAGCACGCAGAGCATCGCGAGGAAGCGCGGGCCGGTGGTTTCCACCGTGGCGTCGAACGCGGCACGGGCGAGCGGACGACCGCGCGCGAGATGCACATGGATGTTCTCAATCGCCACCGTCGCTTCGTCCACGAGGATGCCGACGGCCAAGGCCAGACCGCCGAGCGTCATCAGGTTCAGGTTCTGCCCGCTCACCCACAGCGCGAACGTCCCGGCCAGCAGCGACACGGGGATGTTGATGACCACGATGAACGCGCTGCGCCAGTCGCGCAGGAAGAGCAGCACCATCAGGCCCGTCAGCACCGCGCCGAGCGCGCCTTCCTTCACGAGGTCGCGGATGGCGCGCACCACGTAGGGCGACTGGTCGAACTCGTAGGTCACCTCGATGTCGGAGTCCAAAACTTTCTTAAAGTTCGGGATGTTCGCCTTCACCAACTCGACCACCGAAAGCGTCGAGGCGTCCGAGCGCTTGGTGACCGGCATGTAAACGGTGCGCTTGCCGTTCGCGAGCGCGTAGCTGGTGATGATGTCCGCGCCGTCGGCCACGTCGCCGAGGTCGCGCACGAAGACGGAGCCGCCGCCAGCGCCGGTGCCCGTGCGGATGGGCACGGCGGCGAGGTCCTGGATGTTCTTCACCACCGCGTTGATGGGGACGAAGGGATACTTGTCGCCGAGCGGGAGATTGCCGGAGGGACTGAGCGTGTTCGCAGCGGCCATCGCGGTGACGACTTCGTCTGCGGAAATGCCGTAGCTGCGCAGGCGGTCGGGCTTGAGGTTGACAAGAATCGTCCGCGCACTGCCGCCGAAGGGCGGGGGAGCGGACACGCCCGGCAGCGGCGCGAAGAGCGGGCGCACTTGGTTGAGGGCGGCGTTCTGCATCTCACCGACCGTGCGGTTGGCGTTGGTGCTGGAGAAGACGAGATAGCCCACCGGCACGCTGCCCGCGTCGAAGCGCGTGATAAACGGCCCCGGCGTGCCCGGCGGCATGAAGGCGCGCGAGCGGTTCACGTAGGCCACCACCTCGGAGAGCGCGGACGCCATGTCCGTGCCGGGGTGGAACTGGAGCTTCATGATGCTCGCGCCTTGAATGCTCTTCGACTCCACGTGCTCGATGCCAGTGATGTAGAGGAAGTGGTATTCGTAATAGTAAGTGATGAAGCCCTCCATCTGCGCCGGGTCCATGCCGCCGAAGGGCTGCGCGACGTAAATGGTCGGGATGCCCAGCGGCGGGAACACATCGCGCGTCATGCGCTGGAGGCCAATCCAAGCGGCGAGCGCGACGGCGATGACGCCGACGACAATCGTCAGCGGACGGCGGAGCGCGAGGCGGACCAAGTTCATGTCACCCGAAAAAATGTCAGCGGGGCAAGGGAGTTACAAGGCGGATTGGGTGCGGTCGGCGCGCTTCCAACGTTTGAATTTCCGCCTCGCTCTGCCACGCTGGCCGCGCATGAAACGAATTTCCAGCCTACTCCTCGTCGGCCTCTGCGCGCTGCTGGTGGCGTGTCCGAAGCCGGCCGCCCCGCCCAAGTCCGGGGCCTCCGCCGACCCGACCGAGTCCGGCCAACCGCAGCCGCAGCTGCCCACGCTCAAGCTCTGGCTAGGCGCGCACGAGGTGGTCGCGGAGATCGCGCGCACGCCCGTCGACCATCAGGTCGGGATGATGTGGCGCACGAACATGCCGGAGATGACGGGGATGATTTTCATCTTCGACGAGCCGGCCCGGCGCTCGTTCTGGATGCGAAATACCCTCGTGCCGCTGGACATCGCCTACCTCGCCACCGACGGCACGCTGCTCGAAGTCCACGCTGCCCAGCCACGCAACGAAACGCCGCTGCCCTCGGAAAGTGACCGTGTGCAGTTCGTGCTGGAGATGCGGCAAGGCTGGTTCCAGCAGCACAACGTGAAGCCGGGGATGCTCA
>JAYTIO010000141.1:0-5164 GCA_043731805.1 Pedosphaera sp.
CACTGGTAGGTGAGTGGCGTGGGGCTAGTCGCCGAGACGGTGAAGGCCACGTTGGTGCCCGGGAGCACGCGGTAGTTCAGCGGTTGGACGCTGATGGTCGGAGTTTGGACCTCCGCATCGATGTCGTTTAGGACATCCAGACCCAAGCCAATGTAAAAGGTGAAGCTCGTGCCCCGCCCGGGTGCCAGCGTGCCTACATCCGTGGTCATGGCGACACTGCTGTCCTCCGTAGCCGTATTTCCTTTGGGCAGAGGCGTATCCCAACGGATCGGGTCGTAAAGAGCGTTCGCCACCCCGATCAAACTGCCGCCCCGGAAAACGACCCCGCGGGAATCAACGGTATAAAGGACCAGGTCAGCCACCGGGATCGGCGATGAGCCGAACGATGTGGACCTAGCCACAACCACGGCTTTGCCATCGCCCGCAGCAAACGTATTCGTAATCGTGTTGACTGTTGTGTATGAGCCGCCGAGGTCAACGGTGTTATCCGGATCCACGTCCCACATGTAGCGCACGCTGTTCAACGTCACCGTCCCCACGTTGGTCAGGCCGATCTGCATCTTGAAGAACTTTTTATCCACGCCGAAGGAAATGCGCTGCACGATTTTCAGGTTGCCGCCCAGCGTCCCGGTCGTGGTGGCCGAGAGATTCGTGCCCGCCGAAGTATTCACCACGGCGACCGGCGTAATACCGTCCGAGAAGCCGTTCCGGCTGTTGAAGCCAGTCGTCTGGACGCCTGCAATTTTATAGCCGGCCGACCAGGACACGTAAGGCGTGCCCGGCAGGAAGTAATCGAAGCTCTCCACGGTGCCGATGCCAAACCCATCCAGGTCGGTGCTCATGCCAATATCCGGTCTATTGGGGGTGCCAAAAAAGCCAGTCGGCTTGATGCCGCCCTTGGAACCGAAGCTGCCGCCGGAGTTGATGCCCAGCTCAAGGAATTTGCCACCGATGAAAACGTCGCTTCCCAGCGTGGCGCTGTGGGCGCCTATGGTGCCGGTGACCGTGGCGGTGATCTCGAGGCCGGGGTTGTTGAATAGGTAGTCAATCTCGCTGTCGCTCAAGGCGCGGCCATAGACTTGCACATCGTCAATCGCTCCGGTGAACAGCCCGCCCGGCACCCCCGGCGTGAACGGCCCGTTGGCTCCGCCGATTATAAAGGGTGCGGTATTGGCGAGGATGGGCGAGCTGGCGATGGTTCCTTCCACCGGAGCCCCGTCCACATAGATGGTGGCCCTCCCCCCGGGACGGTAGATACCGACAACTTGATGCCAGTTGCCGTCGTTCACGGTCGTCGTGGAGGAGGCCACATCCACCACGCCCCCGGCCACGGTCCGGGTGCCCGAAAAGAAGAACGCCGCGCGGGGGGAACCGAGGACGGAGTGGCCGTGGCTGAGGAAATAGCCGTTGCCGCTGCCGTCGTTGTGCTTAGAGACGAAGGTGCCGAATACGTTCGTGCTCCCCACCGGGGTGCGAATCCACGCGGAGACGGTGAAGTTCTGGGCACCTAAGTTGAGGATGTTGCCGCAATTTACGAATCCATTCGCCGCCCGGTCCACGTTCAACGCGTTGCCCGACCGACCGCCGCTGATGATGTTGGCGCCGGTTGAAGAGAGCGTGCCAGTGAAGCCACCTGCGGAGTCCGATATATTTGTCGCCCCGGGGGGCTCATCGAACCGCCAGTGGGCGAGCGGGCCGGTGGTCTGGGCCGGGCTGGACAGCGCGGCGAGGCTGAGGAAGAAAAGCCCCACCAGACGGGGGTAAAGCAAGGGCATTCGAGCGTTCATAAATTCTCGGCGGTTGGCACCGAGAGCATGGGAAAGGCGGGATGAAATACAAGTCTGGAGATGGAGCGGAAGCCAGGAGTCAGAAGCTAGGAGACCGGAGGCAGCGGTGGGCAGCGCCCTCGCACGTAGTCCCGGCTTTAGCCGGTTGGATGTCCCCACCGGCTAAAGCCGGGACTCCCTGCACGGAAACCCGCTGGGCAGGCGCGGGCGGCTTGGGCAAGGTGTGCCCATGCGCGTGCTGATTGTGGGCTGTGGTTACGTGGGCTTGCCGCTGGGTGCGGCGCTGGCGCGGCGCGGGCACGCGGTGTTCGGCTTGCGGCGGGCAGCGGACGGGGCAGGGGAGCTGCGGGCGGCGGGCCTCACGCCGTTGGTGGGGGATGTGACGCAGCCGGAGAGCCTGCGCGCGCTGCCGGGGCCGTTTGACTGGGTGGTGAACACGGTGTCGTCTGCCAAGGGCGGGGCGGACGTGTATCGCGCCGTGTATGTGGAGGGGACGCGGAACCTCCTCGCATGGCTGGCGGGCACACCGGTGCGGAAGTTCATCTACACGAGCAGCACGAGTGTTTATGCGCAGACCGATGGCAGCGAGGTCACGGAGGAAAGTGCGGCGGAGCCAAAGGCCGAGACGGGGCGGCTGCTGGTGGAGACGGAGAACTTGCTGCTGGCCGCCGCCCGGGAGCTGAAATTCCCGGCGGTGGTGTTGCGGGTGGCGGGGATTTACGGGCCGGAGCGCGGGCACTTGTTCCAACAATTTCTCCGCGACGAAGCGCGCATCAGCGGGGATGGCAGCCGGCTGCTGAACATGATTCACCGCGACGATGTGGTGGGCGCGGTCAGCGCGGCGCTGGAGCGCGGCGAGCCGGGGCGCATCTACAACGTGGCGGATGACGAGCCGGTCTCGCAGTTGGGTTTCTTCCAGTGGCTGGCGACGCAGTTGGGCAAGCCGCTGCCGCCCTGCGCCATGGCGGAGGAGAGCGCGACGCGCAAGCGGGGCGTGACGCACAAGCGCGTGTCGAACCGGCGGCTGCGGGAGGAGTTGGGGTGCGAGCTGAAGTTCCCGAGTTTCCGCGAGGGCTATGCGGCGGAGCTGCGGAGCTGCGGAGTGAAGGGTTGAAGGAGTGAAGGGTGTGGAGCGCGGCTGTCCCGGCCGCAGCGGCTTCGCCCCAACGGATGCACTAGGATTTGGTGGTGCTCGATTTGCAGCAACAGACCGCGCGGCTGGGATAGCCGCGCTCCGTCACACGCGGAAGGAGATGCGTTTCACCGTCTCCTTGCCGAAGCTGTGTTGGAGGCGGTCGAGGATTTCCCGGCGGCGGTAGCGGACGATTTCGTCGAGCCACACGCTGCTGTCCACGGTGACGAAGAGTGTGCCTTTGTGCAGGCCGGTGGGCTGGGCGTGCGCGGTGACGCGCGGGTCCATGAGGCTGTTCCAGACCTTGACGATCTCCGCCTCGGCGCGGCGGCGGTCGAGGCCGAGGCCGGTCAGCACGCTGGGCAGCAGCGTGGCGAGCGGCTGGCTGTGGTCCTTGCCGGCGCTTTCGAGGGCGAGGACATCCACGCCCCGCCACGCCGCGAGCACGCGTTCGCGCGCGGTGTAGGCCGCGTGCCGGGCGACGGGGCGTTCAGGCCGGGACGGCGGTTTCATCCACAATGAGAACGTCCTTGGCGAGGATTTCGTAGCTGCCGGAGATGCACTTGCCGGTGAGGCAGTCCCGCATGGGCCGATGGAACTGGACATGGATGGGCGTGGCCTGGTGGTTCAGGAGGAAGTAAATCCGGTAGTCGCCCCGGACGCGCATGGAGACCTCGACCTGGTCGGGCACGCGGAGCAGGGGGGTGAGGCTGCAAGTTTGGCGGAGCCAGGTGATGAGGTCGTGATAGAAGGGCAGGGTGCTCATCGTGCCGACGTAGATGGCCCGGCCCTCGCCGAAATGGTTGAGCGTGATGGCGGGCCGGCCGGCGTAGAAGTCCTGCGAGTAGGTGCCCAGGACCTGGCATTCGCCCGGCTCGATGAGGTCGCACCAGAGGCGCGCGCTGTGCAGGCCGGTGGTGGGGAAGCCGCCCCTGATGCTGATGTGGTTTTCATCGCCGGGCGGCAGCGGGTCGAACTCGACGACCTTGAGGCCGAACATGTCGGTCATCTCATACGGCGGGTCGGTGGCAGCGAGGTTGTTCTCGTCCACGAGGCCGGTGTTGAAGGTGCCGACGAGGGTGCCGCCGTTGTGGACGTAGAGGCGGAGGACATCGGCGTCGCCGCCGGAAATCATGTGCAGCGAGGGTGCGATCACGAGTTTGTATTTCGAGAGGTCGTCGCTCGGACGCGCGAAGTCCACGAGGATGTTCCGGTCGTGCAGCGCGCTGTAGTAGAGTTGCACGTGCTCGCGCTGGCTGAAGAACTTGTTGGGGCGCATGGGCTGGTTCAGCGCCCAGTCGCTTGCGTGACTGAGGAGGATGGCCACGTCCGCCTGGACCTGCGTGCCCGCCAGCAAGGGCTGAAGGGTCTGCAACTCCTGGCCCACCTGCATGACCTCTTGGAACATCCGGTTCTTCGCCAGGCCGTCGTGGGTGAGCACGCCGCCGTAGAACTTCTCCGGGCCGATGCGCGGCATCCGCCAGTAGAAGTAGAGCAGGCCGGTCGCGCCGCGCGAGAGGAGTTGGTAGCTGAAGAGCCGCACCACGCCGGGGCGCACCAGCGAGTTCGCCTCGGCCCACGCGACGCTCCCCGCCTTTTGCTCCATGACCCAGAAGCCCTCGGCCTCGCCGTTCTTCTTGAGCGAGCGGGCGATGTCGATGGTCATGGCGTTCTCCGCCGACAGGTGGCCGGCGGCGGCGTCGCTATCCAGCGAAACCAGGTCCACCGCCTCGGCGAGGTCGAAGTTGTCAATCTGCGTGGCGTAGGGGCGGATGGTCGTGGTGGTGGGAATCTTCGGCGTGAGCTCGCGGAGGATTTCCGCCTGCATGCGAATGAAGGCCACGCAGGTGTCGCTGGAGAAACGCCGCCAGTCCGTGAGGAGCGCCGGATTGTGTGCGGACGGCGCGGGCAGGGGCATGGGGACTTCCTCATACTTGCCGACCACCTGGCCCCAGAACCGCAGGCCCATGCGCTCGTTAAGCTGGTCCACCGTCTCGTATTTGGCCCGCAGCCACGCGTGCCAATCGCGCTTGGTCTCGGGGTTGAAGGCGTATTCCGTCTGGTGCCGGCCCACGCCGTTGTCAATCTGCCACGCCACGATGTCGGGGTGGTCGCCCAGCGTCTCCGCCATCGCGCGGACGACCTTCTTGGCGTAGTCCCAATACACGTCGCTGTTCATGCAGTAGGCACGGCGCGAGCCTTCGTAGCGCGGTTGGCCGTGCTCGTCCAACGGGAGAATTTCCGG
>JAYTIO010000142.1:0-1785 GCA_043731805.1 Pedosphaera sp.
TTTGACCCAAAACCTAAAACCACAGGAAATACTATGAGCGAAGCAATCGGAATGATCGAAACCAAGGGCTACATCGGCAACGTCGAGGCCACGGATGCCATGGCGAAAGCCGCCAACGTCAGCATCGTGAAGACCATCCCCATCGGCGGCGGCCTCATCACGGTCATCTGCCGTGGCGATGTCGCCAGCGTGAAAGCCGCCGTGGACGCCGGCTCCAAGGCCGCTGGCAAGGTCGGCGAACTCGTGGCCGCCCACGTCCTCGCCCGTCCGCACGACGACCTCGTGAAGGCTTTCCTCGGCGAACCCGCCCCCGCCGCCGCGAAGAAATAATCTCTCAACTCTCAACCAAAAACTCTCAACTCCCTACTCACTATGGCTCAACAAGCGATTGGAATGATTGAATGCAAAGGCCTCTGCGCGCTCTTCGAAGCGACGGATGCCGCGCTCAAGTCCGCGAACGTCACCTTCACCGGCTGGGAAAAGGTCGGCTCTGGATACGTGACCGGCTTCTTCCGCGGCGACGTCGCCAGCGTGAAGGCCGCGACCGACGCCGGTGCTGCTGCCGGTGCCCAAGTCGGCTCCATCGTTAGCGTGCAAGTCATCCCCCGCCCCCACGACGACCTCGCGGGCCTCGGCAAGTGGCTCCAGCAGTGAAGTGGGAGGAGCCAGAAGTCAGCAGCCAGGAGCCAAAATGCTCCGAACTCCAACCTTCTGACTCCTAGCTCCTGACTTCTGTCTCCTGCTTGAAAATCCTCATCGCCAACCTCGGCTCGACCTCGCTCAAGTGGCGCTTGTTCGACTTCGCGAACGGCGCTGAGAAGTTGCTCCACAAGGGCGGCTTCGAGCGGGTAACCGATTATCCCAAAGCGATTGCGGACTGCCTCGCGCAGCTCAAGGAAGCCGGGGCCATCGCCAGCGAAAGCGAGCTTGCCGCTGTCGGTTTCAAGACCGTCATCGCCAAAGACGTGACCGGTTGCGTGCGGCTCGACGAGCGCGTGCTCGGCGCGATGGAGGCCTACAACGGCCTTGCCCCCGCGCACAACCCGCCCTACATCACCGGCATCCGCCTCTTCGCGCAGCGCGTCCCCGGCGTGCCGCTCATTGGGCTGTTTGAGACGGCATTCTACCAGTTCGCGCCGCCCGCCATGATGCGCTATGGCGTGCCGGAAACGTGGTATGACCTCGGCATCCGCCGCTGGGGTTTCCACGGCGCGAGCCACAAGTTCATCGCCGAGCGTAGCGCCGAGTTGCTCGGCCGTCCCGACGTGGCCCAACGCGCGGCAAACCTCTACGTGGACGGCGGCAAATCCCCGGTGAACGGCGCTCCGCTCCGCATCATTTCCTGCCACCTCGGCGGCAGCTCGAGCATCACCGGCACGTTGAACGGCGTCGCGATTGGCAACAGCCTCGGCATGAGCCCGCAGTCTGGTTTGCCGCACAACAACCGCGTCGGCGACCTGGATGCGGAGGCCCTGCCCTATGCGGTGAAGTCCCTCGGCATCACCGTCGAGGAAGCCCAGCGCCAGCTCTCCAAAGAAGGCGGACTCAAAGGCCTCAGCGGCGTCTCGAACGACATTCGCGACATCCAAGAAGCTGCCACGAAAGGCAACGCCAAGGCCCAGCTCGCGATTGACGTGTTCATCAGCGAAGCCCGTCGATGGATTGGCGGCTACTTCCTCCAGCTCAACGGAGCCGACGCCCTCGTCTTCACTGCCGGCATCGGCGAGAACTGCGGCGAACTGCGCGCCGCCATCTGCGCGAACCTCGACCAACTCGGCATCGTGC
>JAYTIO010000143.1:0-2339 GCA_043731805.1 Pedosphaera sp.
CGAGCGCGGCCAGCGGGTCCGGGTGCGCGTTGCGCGAAGCTTGCGTGCGCAGGACGAGGTGGAAGGTCGAGCCTTTGCCCGCCTCGCTCTCGGCCCAGATTTTGCCGCCCATCAGCTCGGCGAGGCGCTTGCAAATCGCCAGGCCCAGCCCCGTGCCGCCGAACTGCCGCGTCGTCGAACTGTCCACCTGCGTGAACGACTTAAACAGTCGGTCCATCTTGTTCGCCGGGATGCCGATGCCCGTGTCGCGCACGGAAATCCGGATGAAGAACGCGTCGGGATCGGGCGGGAACTCGCCGCCCGCGAGGTCGCCGGGGTTCTCCTCGCGGCTCACGGCCAGGGCGACTTCGCCCGTGGTGGTGAACTTCACCGCGTTGCTGACGAGGTTGACGATGATCTGCCGCAGCCGCGTGACATCGCCCTCGACGATCGTGGGGAGGTTGTCCTCAATCGAGTAAACGAGATCAATTTTCTTCTCCGCCGCGCGCGGCGTGAGCAAGTCCAGCGCCTCCTCCAGACAGGTGCGGAGCTCGAAGGGATGCCGCTCCAGGTCCAGCTTGCCGGCCTCGATCTTCGAGAAGTCCAGGATGTCGTTGATGATGTTCAGCAGCGCGTCGGCGGAGCTGCGCACGGTCTCCACGAAGTCGCGCTGCTCGCCGGTCATCTCCGTGTCCATCAACAGCGAGGTCATGCCGATGATGCCGTTCATCGGCGTGCGGATCTCGTGGCTGGTGTTGGCGAGGAACTCGGACTTGGCGCGGGTGGCCTCCTCGAGTTTCTGGTTCAAGGTGATGAGCGCCGTGTTGCTGTCCACGAGCTGCTGCTGGCTCTCGCGCAGCGCGCGGTAGGCCTCGTCGCGCTGGAGCATGCTTTGGTAAGCCTTCGAGTGGTAGCGGATGCGGGCGATGAGCTCGACCTTGTCGGGCAGCTTGACGAGGTAGTCGTTCGCCCCGGCGGCGAACGCCTGCGCCTTGATGGTCGGCTCCTCCTTCGTGGACAGGACGATGATGGGCGTCTCCTGCGTGCTGGGGTTCGCGCGGAACTGGCGCACGAGGGTGAGGCCGTCAATGCCCGGCATCACGAGGTCCTGGAGGATGACCGTGGGCTTAATCTGGTTCGCCAGCCGCACCGCCTCCGTGGGGTCAATGCAGTAGTGGAAATCAATGTTCGGCTGATTGGCGAGGCAGCGGCGGATGGCCTCCGCGACCATGACCTGGTCGTCCACCAGCAACACCATCACCGAGTAATCGGAGCTGGTGGCGCTGCCCGAGGGGCTGGCGGGCCGGGCTGGGGGCATCGTTCCGGTCATGGCAGTTGGTTGGGTCGGGCGTGCTTAACGGGGCATGGCATACCGGCTGGGGGAATTTTTTCCAATGGCAAAATGCGGCGCGGGCGGGCGGCGGACATCGGATTCACCAAGTGGGGGCAATGGAATGGCGGCAAGAGCGTTGGAGTGGAAGAGCATGAGTTGCCGCCGGCTCAATTCCTTTACCCCCAATCCCCTTGTCAAAAAGTTAGGCCGTGGGCCGCCAAATCACGCGCCCAACGCCGCCGCCGCCTGCCCACGCGGGCGGAACAGCACGTCCACCACGTTGCGGACATACTGCTCGTCCGTGATGCCCTCGACGCTCTCCGGCGGAAACTCCACGAGCGACTTGAAGTGCGCCGCCAGCTCCGCGAAGAGCTGCACGCGAGCCACCGGCTCCAGTTCGTCACGGCGCACGAGGGCTTGCAGTGCGGCCGCCGCTTCCGCCGGGGACACGCGCTGGCGCAGCCGGGCGGCGAGATGCGGACTGGTGCGCAGCGAGTTGAACTTCCCGGCGAGCAGTTGCTCCAGGTCCGGCTGACGCGGCTGCGGGTGGCGCACCACGATGGTGTTCGCCGCCAGGTCGCCGAGCCGCTGCGCCCGCTGGCTCACGAGACACGCGATGCCGCCGACCAGATACGCCACCGGCAAGGCGTCCACGAAGCGCAGCAGGTTGCGGATGACCACCTGGCTGAACTGGTGCTGCAACCCCTGCGCATCCATCACGCGCAGCCGCAGCAGCCGCTTGCCCAAAGTCTGCCCACGCCACAGCCACTCGCAGCCGATCCCGTAACCCGTCTGCGCGATGAAGAACAACAGGATGCCCAGCGCCGTGACAAAATCCTCGCTGATCCAGCCGAGCATCCGAATCGCGGACAGGATCAATTGCGAAAAGACCGCCAGACACGCCACGTCCACCAGCCACGCGAAGAACCGCGTCACCGGCCCCGCCAGTGCCAGCGCGAAGACGATCCCTTCCGGCGTGCGGATGAGAAGCGTGTTCGTCTTCATGGGTTCTGAGTTTTGAGTTCCG
>JAYTIO010000144.1:0-9254 GCA_043731805.1 Pedosphaera sp.
CATCGCCGACGGCATCAAGTCGCTCATCAAGGAGGACGTCGTCCCGCGCGCGGCGGACAAGGTCGTCCACTTCCTCGCGCCCATCGCGCTGCTCATCCCGGTGCTGCTGACTTACTCCGTGCTGCCGTTCGGCCGGAACATGGTCCCGCTCGACCTGCCGCAGACGGGATTGCTCTTCTTCTTCGCTGTCGGGGCGAGCACGGAACTCAGCGTGTTCATGGCCGGCTGGTCGAGTCGCAACAAGTATTCCCTGCTCGGCGCGATGCGGGCCATCGCGCAGATGGTCTCCTACGAAATCCCACTCATCCTCTCGTCGCTGACGGTGGTGATGATTACCGGCACGCTCTCCCTCACGGCCATCGTGCAGAGCCAGTCCGGTGTCCACTTTGGCTTCCTGCATAACTGGCACCTCTTCACCCCGTGGGGCCTCGTCGGCTTCTTCCTGTTCCTCACCGCCGCCGCTGCCGAGGCGAACCGCACCCCGTTCGACCTGCCGGAAGCCGAGTCGGAAATCATCGCCGGCTACTTCACGGAATACTCTGGCTTCAAGTTCGCCCTCTTCTTCCTCGCGGAATACCTCGGCCTGTTCGCCATGTGCGGGCTGGGCATCACGCTCTTCCTCGGTGGGTGGCTGCCGCCCCTGAACATCGCGCCCCTCACCTGGATTCCCTCGTGGTGCTGGTTCCTCGGCAAGCTCTCCGCGCTCATCGTGCTCTTCATCTGGCTGCGCGGCACGCTCCCTCGCCTGCGCACCGACCAACTCATGGCTTTCGCCTGGAAATTCCTGCTGCCCATGACGCTCATCAACCTCGTCGTCGCCGCGCTGTGGCACATGTCGGGCGGGGCAGTGCACATCGTCATTCGCTGGGCGGTTGGGTTTGCCATGCTGGCGATTCCATACTGGCTCCTCGGACGTGGTTTTGAAGCGAAGTTCACGAAGCGCGAATACCGCTTCGCCGACTAAATACTAAGCACAAATCACTTTGACCCTCCCTTTCGCCATCATCGCAGGTCTGACCGTCGGTAGCGCCATTGCAGCGATGTCGCTGCGGAACATGGTGCATTGCGCGTTGAGCCTTGTGCTGACCTTCGCCGGGCTGGCCGGGCTTTACCTCCAGCTCAACGCCGAGTTTGTCGGCTTCACGCAAATCCTCGTCTATGTCGGCGCGGTGGCGATTCTCATCGTCTTCGCCATCCTGCTCACGCGGAGCACGGAACCGCAGAACGAACCCGCGACTGTCACCCCGTGGGTCGGCATCTCGGTGGCGATTGGGGCGTTCCTCACAATGGCCCTCGCCGTCCTCGCCAGCCCCGTGGGCAAGCGCGCCGCCGCCCCGATGGGCGAAGTCTCCGTCAAATCCCTCGGCCAAAAGCTGATGACCGACTATGTCCTGCCGTTGGAAGTCATGGCCCTGCTGCTCACCGCCGCCATGCTCGGCGCGGTCATCATCGCGATGAAGGACAAGGAGGGTTCTCGATGACTCCGCTCTCCGGCTACCTACTCGTCTCCGCCTTGCTCTTCTGCATCGGCCTCGCGGGCGCGCTCACGCGGCGCAACGCCATCATGGTGCTGATCGGCATCGAGCTGATGCTCAACGCGGCGAACCTGAACTTCATCGCCTTCTGGCGCTTCAGCGAGCACCCGGAGACGATGGCCGGCCTGACCTTCGCACTGTTTTCCATCGCCATCGCCGCCGCTGAAGCCGCCGTCGGCCTCGCACTCATCATTACGATTTACCGCCACTTCCGCACCGCGAACGTGGACCAGGTGGAGGACATGAAGGGATGAGTTGGATTGCCCAAAACCTCTGGCTCATCCCCGTGCTGCCGTTGCTGGCGGCGGGCATCAGCGTGTTGCTGAAGCGCCCGAACCGCTCGCTCGCGGCCGGGTTGGCCATCGGTTCGATGGGCGCGTCCTTCCTGCTCTCCTGCGCCGCGCTCGTGGCGACGCTCGGCAAACACGGCGCGGCTTCGCGCCAGGTCGTCAACTTCGACTGGTTCGCCCTCGGCGACACCGTGGTCCGACTCGGCTGGGTGCTGGACCCGCTCACGGCGGCGATGGTCGTGATGATTACCTTCGTCGGTTCGCTCATCTTCATCTTCAGCGTCGGCTACATGGCGCACGACGAGAACTTCACGCGGTTCTTCTGCTTCCTGTCGCTCTTCGCCGCCGCGATGCTCGGCCTCATCATCGCGAACAACCTGCTGCTGCTCTTCATGTGCTGGGAGTTGGTGGGCCTCGCGAGCTACCTGCTCATCGGCTTCTGGTTTCACAAGCCCAGTGCGGCGGCGGCGGCCAAGAAGGCGTTCATCACCACGCGCATCGGCGACGTGTTCTTCTTCCTCGGCATCGTGTGGCTCTACTCCGAGACCGGCACGCTGCTCTTCTACGATGCCGGTCGCGGCTGCCTCGAACAGGACGCGCTGGCGAAGATGGTTGCGCATACGACCATTGGCGGACTCGCGGCCAGCTCGGCGATTGGGCTGCTGCTCTTCTGCGGTGCGATTGGCAAGTCCGGCCAACTCCCGCTCCACGTCTGGCTGCCGGACGCGATGGAAGGCCCCACGCCCGTCAGCGCGCTCATCCACGCGGCGACGATGGTGGCGGCGGGCGTCTTCCTCGTGGCGCGCGTGTATCCGCTGATGGAGTTGCAACAAGCCGGCGTGTCCGAGCCGATCCCGCTTACTGCCGTCACGTGGATAGGCGCGCTCACGGCCATCTTCGGCGCGCTCGTCGCCGTTTCGCAGACGGACATCAAGCGCATCCTCGCCTACTCCACCGTGTCGCAGCTCGGCTACATGATGATGGGCCTGGGCATCGGTGGCGTGGCGGTCGGGATGTTCCATCTGCTCACGCACGCGTTCTTCAAGGCGCTGCTCTTCCTCGGCTCCGGCTCCATCATCCACGGCTGCCACGAGGAGCAAGACATCCGGCGCATGGGCGGCCTCAAGAAGTTCATGCCCGTGACCTTCGCCACCTATGCCATCGGCATGATGGCGCTGTCCGGCGTGCCGCTGGTCTTCTCCGGCTTCTGGTCGAAGGACGAAATCCTCCACGCCGCTTGGCACTACGGCCCGAGCAAAATCCCGTTCCTCCTTGGCCTGGCTGGTGCGTTCCTCACGGCGTTCTACATGACCCGGCAAATGTGTTTTGTCTTTGGTGGCAAGTATCGAGGTGGCCACAGAGAAGCGGAGAAAGGGAGCGATGGAGTGATGGAGTCAGGCGGCACCGGACACGGCCATCACCACTCCACCACTCCATCACTCCACCACTCCGCTCATTCCTCTGACCCGCACGAAAGCCCGCCCGTGATGACTTGGCCACTCATCCTGCTCGCTGCGTGCGCGGTGCTGCTGGTTATCGTCGGCACGCCGGTCTGGCCGTGGCTGCCGCACTACTTGGAGGGCCGGGAAGTCCACTTCAGCTTCGCGGCGCTTTTCAACTGGGACATGCTTTCGCTCCTCCTGCTCTCCAGCGCCGTGGTCGCCATTGGCATCGGCCTGGGCTGGTGGTTCTACGGCCTGCTCCCTGCCGAGAAGCCCGATGAGCAAGACCCCTTAGAGCAGCAGTTCCCCGAGCAGTTTGCTTGGTCGCGCGGCAAGTTCTTCGTGGACGAACTCTACGCCGCCACCTTCGTGAAGTGGAACGCCCGCCTCGGCGAGTTGTGCCACGACCTCGACCGCCGCGTGCTCGACCTCCTTGTGTCCATCGTCGGCTGGGCGACGACCGCCTGCGCGCACGTCGCGAAGCTCTGTGACGAGTATGTCGTGAACAAGCTCTTCGACGCCGGCTGCGGCGAAGTCCGGCGCGGAGCTGAAGCCGCCTCGGAGTTGCAGGGCGGGCAGATTCACCAATACCTGCGCAGCATCGGCCTCGCGCTGGGGCTCTTCGTCTTCATTCTCGCCGTGGGGTGCAACAAGTGAACCGCCTCCCGCTCATCTCGATTCTGACCTTCCTGCCGCTGGTGGGGGCCGCGCTCGTCTTCGGCGTGGACCGCGAGCGTCGGCAGCTTGCGCGCGGCCTCACGTTGGCCGTCAACATCCTCGCGCTCGCGCTCGTCGCCGCGCTCTGGGTGAACTCGAACCCCGCCGACGGCGGGATGCAATTCACCGAGCGGCACCTCTGGATTCCCACGCTCGGCATCGAGTATCACGTTGGCCTCGACGGCCTCGGGCTGGTGATGCTCATGCTCGCCGCGCTCGTGATTCCGATGGCCGTCCTCGCCTCGGACAAAATCCAGGAGAACGTCCCGCTCTACTGCGGCCTCTTCCTCTTCCTCCAAGGCGGCCTCTTCGGCGCGTTCACCGCATTGAACTTCTTCCACTGGTTCCTGTTCTGGGAACTCAGCCTCATCCCGGCGTTCTTCCTCATCAAGCTCTGGGGCGGGCCGCAGCGCTCCGAGGCGGCGCTTCAGTTCTTCGTTTACACGATGGTCGGCAGCATCGCGCTGCTGCTCGCATTCCTCGCGCTCTTCCTCGCAACCGGCACGTTCGACTTCCTCAAACTCGCCGAGCTGGCCCGCACGAAGGCGCTCGGCCCGGCGGTGGACGCGAAGTTCGCCTGGCTCGGACTGGGCGCGGGCAAAGCCTACTTGCTCCTCTTCGTCGGCGCGCTGCTCGGCTTCGCGGTAAAGGTGCCGCTCTGGCCTTTCCACACCTGGCTGCCGCTGACCTACGCCGAAGCGCCCACGCCTGTCTCGATGGCGCTGACCGGTGTGATGTCCAAGCTCGGCGTGTATGGCTTCGTGCGGTTGCTGCTGCCCATCTTCCCCGAGCCGATGCAGGCGCTGCTCACACCGCTGCTGTGGCTGGCGGTGGCGACCATCGTCCTTTCGGCTTTCGCCGCGCTCGCCCAACGCGACCTCAAGCGCATCCTCGCCTACTCGTCCATCAACCACCTCGGCTACTGCCTGCTCGGTGTCTTCGCAGCAGCGAGCGCGACGGGCAACGCGCTCGACCGCACGGCGGCGCTCAACGGCGTGGTGCTTCAGATGTTCAACCACGGCATCACGGCGAGCCTGCTCTTCTGTTTCGTCGCCTTCCTCGAAGACCGCAGCGAAGGCGCGCGCGGCCTGGACGACTTCGGCGGCTTGCGCAAGGTCGCGCCGGTCTTCTGCGGGCTGATGGGCCTCGCGCTGTTCTCCTCGCTTGGCTTGCCGGGCTTGAACGGCTTTATCGGGGAGTTCCTCATCTTCAAGGGCGTCTTCCCGCTCGTGCCGTGGGCGGCGGTGCTCGCGTTGCCGGGCCTGCTCGTCACCGCCATCTTCATCCTGACCGTCATCCAGAAGGTCTGGTGCGGCCCGCTCAACGAGAAGTGGGCGCGCTTCCCCGACCTGACCTACAACGAGGGTGCGGTGGTCTTCCCCGCGACGCTGCTGATGTTCGCGCTCGGCATCTGGCCGCAGTTCATCATCGCGGTCATCAACCCGACGGTCGTGCAGTGGGTGCGGCAGTTGCCCTTCTGAGCCATGCTCGCCTGGACCATTTACCTTTCCTTCGCCGGCGCGCTCCTGTGCCTGCTGACGCCGCGCGCCAACCCGCGCGCGACGCGGGCGGTGGCGCTCGGCACCGCGCTGGCCGGCCTCTTCTGCGGACTCGCCGGGGCGATTCAGTTCAAGCCCGTCAACGGCCTCGAAGTCATCACCCGCGTCCGCTGGATTCCCGCGCTGGGCATCGACTTCTCCCTCGCCGCCGACGGCATCAGCGTGACGCTCGTGCTGCTGACCGGCATCGCGGCACTGGCGGGCGTGCTCTTCTCGTGGAACGTCGAGCGCCGCACCAACGAGTTCTTCGCCTTCTTCTTCGCGCTCATCGGCGGCGTCTATGGCGTCTTCCTCAGCCTCGACCTCTTCCTGCTCTTCGTGTTCTACGAAATCGCCATCGTCCCGAAATACTTCCTCATCGCCATCTGGGGTTCCACGCGACGCGACTACGCGGCGATGAAGCTAGCGCTCTACTCGTTCATCGGCAGCGGCATGGTGCTCCTCGGAATGCTCGCGGCCTACGCGGTGTCCGGCCTCGCCAGCTTCGACCTGCAAGCGCTCGCGCAACATTCCTTTGCCCCGGAGTTCCAGCGCTGGGCGTTCCCACTCGTGTTCGTGGGCTTCGCAATCCTCGCGGGCATGTGGCCCTTCCACACCTGGGCACCGACCGGTCACTCCGCCGCGCCGACCGCCGCCTCCATGCTGTTGGCCGGCGTGGTGATGAAGCTCGGCGCTTACGGCTGCCTGCGCGTGGCGATGACGCTCTTCCCCGAGGGACTCAAGATGTGGCAGCACGAACTCGCCGCGCTCGCAGTCACCGGGATTGTCTATGGCGCGCTCGTGGCGCTAGTGCAGAAGGATTTCAAGTTCGTCATCGGCTACTCGAGCGTGAGCCACATGGGCTTCGTGCTGCTCGGCCTCGTGACGCTCAATGAAGTTGGCTGGAGCGGGGCGGTGCTTCAGATGTTCTCCCACGGTGTCATCGCCGGGCTGTTGTTCGCGGTGGTGGGCCGGATGGTTTATGACCGCACCCACACACGGGATCTGGACGCGCTCGAAGGCCTGGGCCTCACCCGCGCGATGCCCTTCGCGTCCGTGACCTTCGTCATCGCGGGCTTCGCCTCGATGGGGATGCCCGGCTTCAGCGGCTTCATTGCGGAGCTGCAAGTGCTCATCGGCGCGTGGCAGGCGTTCCCGAAACTCGCGCTCCTCGCCGGCGTCGGCATCGTCATCGGCGTCGTTTACACGCTCAAGACGACCGCCACGGTGTTCTTCTCCGACAAGCCTGCCCCGACTGAATCCCACGACCACGACCATCCGCTGGAACCCATCACCGTCCCCGAGCGACTCGGCGCTGCGCTGCTCATCTTTTGCACGGTCATCATCGGTCTGCACCCGCGCCTGCTGCTCGACATCATCGTGCCCAGCTTCAAATCGCCGCTCTTCGACGGGCTGAGAAAGGTGGCCGGCTTGTGAACACCGCCGACTACCTCCAGCTCCTCACGGCCCTCGCGCCGGAAGTCATCGTCGTCTGCACCGCCCTGCTCGTGCTCGCCGTGGACCTGCTCGGCCTCCAGGACACGCCGCGCTCCTACCGCATGAGCATCGCGGCCGGCTTGACGACCCTCGGCTGCGGAGGAGCGGTCGTCTGGATGTTCACGAACCCGACCGTGGGCAACTGGCTCGGCGGGATGCTCGTCGTTGACCCGCTTAACGAGACGGTTAAAGCCGTCCTCCTCCTGCTCACCATGCTCACCGCGATGCTCTCGGTGGACTGCAAATTCACGCGCCACGTCGGCGAATACTTCGCCCTCCTCCTCCTCGCGACCGTCGGCATGATGCTGCTCTCCAGCACCGAGGAGCTGCTGATGATTTTCGCCTCGCTGGAGCTGGTCAGCCTCACGCTCTACATCCTCGTCGCGTTCAAAAAGGACAGCCGCCAGTCAGCCGAGGCCGCGCTGAAATATTTTCTATTCGGCGGCATGAGCGCGGCCTTCCTGCTCTTCGGCTTCAGCCTGCTCTATGGCCTCACCGGCACCACCCACGTCCCGAAGCTGGCGGAGAAACTCTTCACCATCGGAGCCGACCCGCTGCTGACCATCGCGCTCGTGATGGTGGTCATCGGCTTCGGCTTCAAGGTCGCGGCGGTGCCGTTTCATCTGTGGGCACCGGACGCGTATCAAGGCGCGCCGCTGCCCAGCGCCGCGTTCATCGCGAGCGGCTCGAAGGTCGCGAGCTTCTTCGTCTTCGCGAAAGTTCTGTTGCTCGGCTTTAGCCAGCTCGGCTGGGGCAACGAGGAAGCTGCGACCGCTGGCTGGATTCCGCTCCTCTCCATCATCGCCGCTAGCTCGATGATCTTGGGCAACCTCGCCGCAATCCAGCAGACCAGCGTCCGCCGACTGCTCGCCTACTCCGCCATCGCGCACGCGGGCTACATGCTGATCGGCTTTCTCGCGCTGGGCGGCGAGGCCTTCGGGTCGCTGCTCTTCTACGTCACCACCTACGCGCTCACGACCGTCGGCGCGTTCGGCGTGCTGGGCGTGGTCGAGGCGCAAGCCGGCGGCGACCAACTCAAAGACTTCGCCGGTCTCTCTCGCCGCGCGCCCGTGCTGGCGTGGGGCTTAATGGTCTTCCTCCTGTCGCTCGCGGGCATCCCGCCGCTGGCCGGGTTTTTCGGCAAGTTCTACCTCTTCGCCGCCGCGCTCACGAACGACGCGCACAACCTGCCCTTCCTCTGGCTCGTCATCCTGGGCATCGCGATGAGCTGCGTCTCGCTCTACTACTACCTGAAAGTCCTCAAGCAGGTCTTCGTCGTGGAAGCCGACGAGAATGCCCGCCCCTTCGCCGTTCCATTCCTCGCCCAAGCCGTCGTGTTGCTGTTGGCCGTGGCGGTGCTGCTGCTGGGCTGTGTCCCCGGTTGGCTGCTGGACACGATCCACGCGGCCATCACGGAGCGGGGTTGGTGAAACAGGGCAGCGCGTCCCGCCTGCCGGTTCACTTTCCGAATCACCGGGACGGCCGGCTTGAGTTCATTCGTCGATCCCCCACCTTCGGTGCGGCTCGGACGGGCTGTGGAATTCTTCCCATGCAGGGAATGGCGTTTAGTTAAGGCTTCGATTTTTCGGGGTCGTTTTGGAGGCGCACCCATTTGGAATGACAAATCTGATCTCGGAAAAGGTGACGCGGCCGAGACAGCGAAGGAAAGGGTTTCGGGCGATGCTTCACCGCCCGCGGTTCACGTCGGCCTGGGCACCGTGGCACTTGATCCCGAGCTATACTCCAGAGCAAATCTTCCCATAACTGCCGCCGCATTCGTGGGCTGCGGGCTTGCGTGATGGCGTGGGTAAACTGCCGAAAGCCGTCCACCGTGCCTTTGAAACTCAAGCGCTCCAGGGCAACGTGATAGTGGGCGGTGGCCGTGGCCATCACGCACCGGATCAGGTTGTGGGCCTCCAGATAAGCCAAGGCCTCCTTCTCCGCCATCTCCGGGGTTTGGGCTCGCAGTTGTTCCATGCCCAGCTGCGTTTTGAGATCGCGGAAGCACAGTTCCAGCCGCCAGCTCGGCCAGGGGGTAGCGCTGTGGATCCAGCAAGGTGGTGACCAAGACGATCAGGCGCGTGCGACTCCCCTTGCCTGCCACGCGAAAGCGCACCACTCGCACCGTGATGGTGGCGGCCATGTCCGCCCATTGCTCGGCGCTCAGATACGGTGGACAGGTTGACGCCTTCGTCCACACAAACAACCCATCGTTCTGGCCCAGCCGTTTGGCTT
>JAYTIO010000145.1:0-3471 GCA_043731805.1 Pedosphaera sp.
TTCCGGCTCAAAACCCTGGCGGGCGCGCGATAAACATCACGGGAAAGCCCGTGCCGCAGGCCAAAATCAGGAATTCGGCTCGGGCGAACTCAAATCCACGCCGTCAACGCACCCACGGAAGTGGTTTTCAATCGCTTCCCAACGACGAACCCTCGTTCCCTCGGCAGCGTCATTCCCAAGTCCGACAGGCTGCTAGGCACTCACGGAACGATCGAGAAGTTCACGTAGCCGATGAACATCTCGTTGTAGGTTTGCTCGCCGAAAGTCACGGTGGCCGAGGGATCGGGGTTGTCGCGATTTTGAGCGGAGTTGTCGAACGCACCGCTGCATTCGAGCCGCGTCCCGGCGGGCAGCACTTTGGGTTGGGCAAAGCGGTAGAGCGTCTGCCAGTGAAAGTCATATTTCGGAACGGAGAGGAGAACTTCGCGGGAGTTGTCGGGATACACGGCCTCGCACTTGAACCGCGAACCCCGGTAGTGCATGTGCGGGCTGATCTCGTGCAACAACACGCTCCTGATCGTGGACGGAGTAAGGCTCGCCGTCACCGCAGGATAGTCCGCCGCTCTTGCCGGAATCGAAAAGGGCGAAATGCCAAAGAAGGGAATGCCGGTGAATGAAATCAGATCGTAGGCGGACTTGGTCTGGAGTTCGGCCGCCGGCGGCGCGGGCGCGAGGTAAAGACCGAGTTCAGTTTGGTCCGTCTCGGGCTGGCCAGTGGTCGTGTAGTGCAGCTGGAACTTCAGCGTCGTGCCGGCGGGCAGCAGCTTGCCGGTGCCAGCGGGAAAGGCGACGGGCTCCATGCCGGGCACGTAGCCAGCGAAGTAACCGTCCAGCCCGTTGAACGCGCTGTTGTTCCCGAAATACACCAGGCAGTGATGAACGACGCGACGGTTGCTCGGCCGCACGACGGCCGCGCGCAACCAGACGTCCTGCGGCAAGGTGTTCGCCACGTTCACATACACGTAGTTCACGATGCCGAAGGCGGGAAGACTTTGTGTCGGAATGCGCAGCACGACGTCGGGCGTGCCGAGCGCGGCCGGCCAAGTGTAGGGAAAAACGTTGGTGGACTGTGGCGTAAGCGCGAGGGGGTCCGCCCCCGGGCCGCGCGGTGCGCCGTCGTTGATCCACTGGACGAGCAGCGCCGCCTGGTCCGGCGTGAGCGAGTTGTCGTTGGTGAAGCTCCCGTATTGCGCGTCCGCGTGCCACGGTGGCATCCGCCGGGCAAGGACTTCGTTTTTGATGGAGAGCGAAAAGTTGCTGACGATCGTGTGGTTCGTCATCGCCCACGTGCCGATGTTGCCTTCGCTGTGACAACGAATGCACTTGGCCTGAAGCAGCGGCGCGATGTCCGTCGCGTAAGTGAGGTTGGTCTGCACTGGCAGCGGGATGACACAACCCGGCGGCACCGTGCGGCTGGGTGTGATGACACGCCCGGCAAGGAAGCTGGCCAGCGCGTTCGACACATAGTTCTGAGTCGTCGGCAACCGGGGCGCGCTGAAATCCGCTCGGTCATCGAGCGCGCCACGATAGAACAGCATCCAGTTCGTCGTGTTGAAACAAAACGCCTCGGTGGTGGCGCGCACACCCAGCTCGCGCGCCACGAGCTGGCCTTCGTCCTTCAAGATTGGCAGGTCGATGGCCAACGCCGTGGCCTGGGCCGCGATGTTCGTGCGCACCTCGTCGCGGCTGGCGTTGAGCAGCAGGAAGCGCACGCCTTGCGGCTCAAATTGATCGCGCAGCGTCTTGATGGTGGACAAGCTGGCCTGCGAATTCGTGCAGCCCACGGCGGTGAAGACGAGCACCACTGCGCGGTAATTGTTGTAGTAAGCCAGTTCGCGGGAACGATCGGTGTGATCCACCAACCGGAAATTCCCCGCGAAGAACGGCGGCCGTGCAGTCGCCGGCGCGACGACGCGGTAGAACCTTAACGGTGTCATGGCCGCCGCGCTGTCCCACCACGAATGATCGCTGTTCGTCGTGGTGAGCGTGACCAACTCGCCCCAACTATTCGTGAGCGTTGGCGTGGGCGTGCTTTGCAGGATGTGCTCGCGGCCCACTTGACCGCGAATG
This sequence comes from Pedosphaera sp., assembly GCA_043731805.1. Taxonomy (GTDB): domain Bacteria; phylum Verrucomicrobiota; class Verrucomicrobiia; order Limisphaerales; family SXTU01; genus SXTU01. Next base: position 2,071 of record JAYTIO010000145.1, read on the forward strand.
CCCAGCCGCAACGGCCCGGCTCCGGGCGTGATGGTGAGTTCCGTGGACTGCGCGGTCGCTGCCCCCCAGAGGCAGGCGAACAGAAGAAGAATTGAAGCGCGCATCTTGCGTGGACGATGGCACAAAATCGCGCCTTCAGGAAAGGGTTTTAACCTAGCCCGCCGCGTTGTCGCCACGTGCGACACCCTACGACTTCATCAGGGTTGCAAGTTCTAACAGGTTTTCGAAAAACGGGCGCTTGCCACGGCTGCGACATCCGTTTTGTGACTCGCTATGCTCGAATGTCGGGGAGTCGGACGCGGATTTCGCCGTTTCCGGACACACCGCAGTTTCCGGCGTCCCGCTTACGCGGTCGCCAACATCGTCGTTCGTGGCGGACTGCCCAGCAGCTTGGCCATCCGCACCAGATTGTAGCTGCTCAGGATCAGCAGGGCGCTCAAGCCCACCCGGTCCACCCCGCGTTTGCGCGTCCGCCGCAACCCGCCAATCTCCTTGCACCACCCAAAGATTTCTTCGATGCGCTTGCGCACCCTCTGGCTGGTTTGGTAGCCCAGCGTCGGCGTCGTGCGGCCATCCAGGCCTTCGACCTTGCGGGCCTTGATTTGCGCGACGTGCGGCGCGATGCCCTGCTCCCGGCAGAAGCTCACCAGCTCCGCGTTGTGGTAGCCCTTGTCGGCCCCGACGCTTTGCGGCGGACGCTCGGTTTGGTCCACCTGGCGGGCCAGCAGTTCGGTGGCGGCGGTGGTTTCCGTCACGCCCGTGGCCGAGGTCACTTGCGCCTGCACACACAGGCCGGGGCGGTTCTCCATCAGCGCGTGCAGCCCGAAGCAGAGTTTGGCTTCTTTGCCCTTACCCTTGCGCAGCAGCCGGGCCTCGCGGTCGGTGGGGCTTTCGTGCGTCGCGTTGCTGCGCCCCTCGCCGTGAAAGTCCACGCTGGGGTTGGACGAGTTGCACTTGGAACATCCCGTGTATGGCAGCCGCAGACTAACGAAGGTGCTGGAGCAGGAGGGGCGGCTGGTGAACCGCAAACGGGTGGTGCGTCTGCTGCGGTTGATGGGCATCGAGGCCATCTATCCCAAGACCAAAATGAGCGAACCCGGCGCGGGCCACCGGTTCTACCCCTACCTGCTCAAAGGCTTGGAAATAAACGGTCCGGACGAGGTCTGGGGCGCCGACATCACCTACATTCCCTTGCAGCAGGGCTTCATGTATCTGGTTGCGGTGATGGACTGGTGGAGCCGCTGCGTGCTGGCGTGGGAAATATCGAACACGCTGGAGGCTCTTGCAAAACCCCGGATTGGTGGGTCTTTTACGCTTTCGATTGCACCGCCAAGCGTGCGGATCGTCTGGTATTCATGCCGGACCTCACCCCGATTTTCCACCACCTCCAGCGCCAGCTTT
>JAYTIO010000146.1:0-12527 GCA_043731805.1 Pedosphaera sp.
GCTGGGCTTCAAGCTCCCGCTGCTCATCGGCGGCGCGACCACGAGCAAGGCGCACACGGCCATCAAGATTGCGCCGCACTACAGCCAGCCCGTCGTCCATGTCCTCGACGCCTCGCGTGCAGTGCCCGTGACCACGAGCCTCCTCAGTAAAGACGGCAAGGATGCGTTCGTGAAGGCGCACCGCGAGGAATACGAGCGCGTCCGCACGCAATACGCGGCCAAGCAGGTGAAGCTCCTCTCCCTGGCCGCCGCCCGCGCCAACGCGCCCAAGCTCAAGTTCGATGACCTGCCGAAGCCGGAGTTCACGGGCGTGCGGGTGCTGGATTCTGTAGCCGCCGACGTGAGGAGGCGGACCGGTGGCGCAGCGGACGAACCCGCCTCGTTACCTCGGCGGCTACCAGTTTCGCTCGAAGACCTCGCCCCTTTCATTGACTGGACGCCGTTCTTCCACACCTGGGAATTGCGCGGCGTCTATCCGGCCATCTTCAACCACGAGAAATACGGCGACGAGGCGCGCAAGCTGTTCGCCGATGCGCAGGAGATGCTGGCCAAGGTCATCCGCGAGAAGCTGCTCACGCCGCGTTGCGTTTACGGACTCTTCCCCGCGAACCGCGTCGGCGATGACGTGGAGGTCTACACCGACGAGTCGCGCCAGACCGTTCGCACCACGTTCCACTTCCTCCGCCAGCAAGTGGAGAAGACCGACGGCACGCCGAACTGGTGCCTCGCCGACTTCATCGCGCCGAAAGGCCAGCCTGACTACCTCGGCGGCTTCGCCGTCACGGCAGGCGAGGAAACCAAAGCCCTCGCCGACGCCTACAAAGCCGCGCTCGACGACTACAACGCCATTCTGATCGAGGCCATCGCCGACCGGTTGGCCGAGGCGTTCGCCGAGTTCATGCACAAGCGCACGCGCGCCGAATGGGGCTTCGGTAGGAACGAAAACCTCACCACGCAGCAGCTCATTGACGAAGCCTATCGCGGCATCCGCCCCGCGCCGGGCTATCCCGCCTGCCCTGACCACCCCGAGAAGGGCATCCTCTGGTCGCTCCTCGACGTGGAGAAGAATGCGGGCATCACGCTCACCGAGAGCTTCGCCATGTGGCCCGGCGCGAGCGTGAGCGGCTTTTACTTTGGCCATCCCGATTCGAAATACTTCGCCGTCGGCAAACTCGACCGCGACCAGATCGCCGACCTCGCCCAGCGCAAAGCGATGCCGCTCGACGAGGCCGAACGCTGGCTCGGGCCGTGGCTCAACTACGACCCGGCGGGCAAGTAGGGCATGAGCTACCGGCCCGAGAGCGGAATGACGCTCGGGGCAGAGTAGAGGGCCGGCCCCGCAGCGGGCGTGAAGCGAGCCACGACGGACAGCCGGTTCTGCGTGGGGGGCACCCCCTGCAAGCCCAGAGCGAATTGATAGCCGACGCCCAGCGAGCTGACCGTGGCGTTCGCCGGCAGACGAGCGGCGGGGAAGGCCCACACGCGGGCGGGCTTGGCGACCCGCAGGTCAGCGTCGCCGGGCGCCCCCTCATACATCAGGAGGTCCAGTGTGCCGGCGCGGATGGGCACGCCTTTGGCGCGGCTGCGGCTGGTGGCGAAGACGCGCACGGCGAAACCATCTGGCGTCCCGGGCTGGTTCGACCGCAAGGGCACCGGGAGCACGAGCAGATGCAGCTCTTGGATGGCCCCACCCCCGCCCAAGCCCGACGGCGCAACGCAGCCGGCCAGGCAGAACAAGGCCAGCAACAGCCCGAACCCGAAGAGTTTTCTCATGCGTCGAAAGGCCAGCGCCATTACGAGCCAGTGGTCTTCCGTCCGGTCGGACCGATGGGCGGCGGGGTGGCCGACGGCAAGAAGATCGGGTCCAACAGCGGCTTGTTGAAGTCGTTGCGTTTCAGTTCCTCGTTCAACCGGGACCGCTCGATCTGCTCGCGCGTGGCCTCGGTCGGGTCGGTCAACGGCACGACCGCCTGGCTGCCGGCCATGATGGTCGGGGTGAGGAAGATGAGCAGTTCGCGCTTCTCCTTCGTGATCTTCGTGCTGCGGAAGGCCGCGCCCAGATACGGGATGTCGCCCAGCCAGGGCAGCTTCTTCACGCGCTTGTCCTCCTGCGTGCCGATGAGTCCGCCGATGATGATGGTCTGGCCGTTCTGCACGCTGACGGTCGTGTTGGCGCGGCGCTGGTTGATGATCGGCACGGTGGCGGACTTGTTGATCTCCACGGTGCCACTGCTGATGGAGGAGTTGGTCGTGCCCAGCTCCAGTTTCACGAAACCATCCGGGCTGATCTTTGGCGTCACGGTCAGGTTCACGCCAATGTCCTCATAGCGGAACGAGTTGATCGTGTCACCCTGCACGGTGACGCGGCTGTCGGTGATGAGCGGCACCCGCTGGCCGATGTTGATGGTCGCGGGCTTGTTGTCCGCCGTGACAATCTGCGGACGGCTGAGCACCTCCAGCTTGCCGTCGTCGTTCAACGCCCGCAGCAGGAAGCTGAAGTCACCGCCCGTCAATGCGGCCGAGTAGCCGCCGAGGCTCTTGAGCGCCGTGGCCATGCCGAGGTCGCCGCCCAAGGAGTAAGGCGTGCCCCCGAGGGTGCCCCGCTGCGACCAGTCCAGGCCGAGGTCGCTGCCGGACGTGAGGGAAACTTCCGCGAGCAGCACCTGGATCATCACCTGCGGCTGCGACTTGTCCAACTCGGTGATGAGCTGCAGAACTTGCGTGAAGTAACGCGGGCTGGCCGAGAGCAGCAGCGTGTTGCTGTTGGTCTCGCCCACCACGGCCACCTCGCGCTCCAGCATCTGCTGCGCGGCGCCCACGGCGTCCGCGCCCAGCACCTGTGTCACGCGCAGGCGCTCCTGATCGAGGAAGGTGCGCACGGCCAGCGCCACATCCGCCGCCTGGGTGTTCTTGAGCCGGACGACTTCCGTGCGCCGGTCGTTGGCCGTGCTGGCGTCGAGCGATTCGATGATCTGCTCGACCATCTGCACGTAATGGTCCGTGCCGCCGACGAGCAGACTGTTCGTGCGCGGGTCAACGGTCACCGTGAGCGCGGCCTGCTCCGCCGTGCCGAGCGTGGCGCTCGCCGCGTCGTTCGTGCCGCCGGGGCGGACCAGCGTGTATTGGATCGTGCGCTGGCTAGTGGTCGTTGCGCTCGCGGTCATGCGGAACATCTGCGTGAGGATGTCGGCCATCGCCCGCGCCGAGGCGTTCTTCAAGGGGAAGACCTTGATCTTCGCCTCCTGCGGCGAGCTGGCGTCGAGGCGCGTGATGATCTGCTCCAGCAAGCCCATATAGTCCACCGGGCCGCTGACGATGAGCGAGTTCATGCGCGGGTCGGGCGTGATCAACACGGACTCCTTCAACGCCGCCGTGATCAGGTCGCGGCCGCCCAACGTGCGCGTGATGAACTGGAGCACGGACTGCGCGTTGGGGTTCTGCTGATCGGTGAGCGGCACGGGCTTGGTGTTCAAGGCGGCGTTCAGGATGGTCGAGAGCGTCTCGGCCCGCGCGTTCTTCAGCGGGAAGACTTTAATCTCGGCGACGCGCGCGACCTGCTCGGTGTCGAGGCGCTTCACCAGCTCGGCGATGCGCTTGGCGTCCGTCTCGCCACAGGAGACGACGAGCGCGTTGATGCGTTCGTCGGCGCTGATCTGCACGGGCAGCACCTGGCCGGGCGTGCCGTCGCGGAACAGCCCTTGCACGGTCAACGCCACTTTGCGCGCGTCGGCCTTGGCGAGCGGGAAGACGTGGATCGCCAGCCCGGACTCGCTCGGCTCGGCGTCGAGCTGCTTGATCAGCGACTCCACGGCGGTCATGTCCTCGACGTTCGCGCCCACGAGCAAGGCGTTCACCCACGCGTCGGCGATGATTGTGACGGGGTCGTTCGGCTCGCCTCGCACGCGTGGCGGGCGGTTGGCGAAGATGGGTTGCAACGTGGTCTGGAGCTTCGCCGCCGTGGCCTTCTTCAGGGTGAAGACGCGGAAGTTCAACTTGCTGAACGTCCCCTCGCCGTCGAGCTGCGGGAGGATGCGCTCGACGAAGTCGAAGGCTTCCTTGCCGCCGGTAACGAGGATGGTGTTCACGCGGTCGTCCGCGATGACCGTCGCTTTCACGCGGCGCTGGTTGGCGTTCACGGTCAACGCGTCCGCCGCTTCCTTCGCGGTGAAGAACTGCGTCAGGGTCGTTGCGAGCGAGCTGGCGCGCGCGTGCTTGAGCTGGAAGAGCCGCACGTCGCCGGTCACGGCCTGCTCCTGCGTGTCCATGCGTTTGATGACCTCGCGCACCACGGCCATCGTCTCGGGGCTGGCGCTGACGAAGATCGTGTTGCTGCGCTGGTCCACGCTCACGGCGAGCTTGTCCGCTGCCGTTGCCTTCGTCGCGCCCGGCAACTGGCCGGGCCGGTAAAGTCCCTGCTGCACGAGCGAACTCAGCATCGCCCCGACACGCGCGGCGTCCGCAAACTGCAACGTAAAGACCGCCAGCACGCCCCCGGCGATGACCGGCTCCGCGTCGAGTTTCTTGAGCAGGTCCTGGATCAGTTCGAGGTTCTCCTTGCTCGCGGAGACGACCAACGAGTTGTTCAACGCGTCCGGCTCCAGCTTGATTTGCGTGCTGGGCAACGCCGGCTGACCCGGCAGCGACTGCGCGGTGCGGCGCGCGGTGAAGATGCTTTCAATCATCGCCCCGACGCGGGCGGCGTCGTTGTGCTTGAGCGGCAGCACGGTGAGCTGGAGCGAGGGGTTGTCCATGCGCGTGTCGAGCTTGAGGAGCAGCTCGTCAATCGCGCGGTTGTCGTCCTGGTTCGCGGTGATGAGCAGGCTGTTGCTGCGCGGGTCGGGCAAGATGACGGGCTTGTTGCGCTGCACGTCCGTGGTGCGCGCGGCCGTGTAGCGCTGCTCGAAGAGCGTGGTCAGCGTCGCGCCCACCAACCGGGCGTCGGCGAACTGGAGCGGAATCAAACGGATGCGCCCGCTCAAGGCCGGCCCGGCGGTATCGAGCTGCTTCGCCAGCGTCTGGACCATCTCGAAGCCGTCGCGTCCGCCGCCCACGAGCAGCGCGTTGCTGCGTGAGTCGGCGAGGATGATGACCTTGAGCGCGTCGCTCTGGCCTTTGTTCAGCGGCACGCGCTGCGTGAGCCGGGCGTCCATGAGCTTCTGCAACGTGCTGGCCACGACGCTCGCATCCGCGTGCTCCAGCGGCAGGATGCGGATGTCACGCAGGTCGAACGGCAGCTTCTGGTCGAGCTGCATCAGCAACCCTTCGATAATGGCAAAGCTCTTCGCGTTGCCCGCGACGATGAGCGCGCCGGTGCGCTCGTCGAGCGTGATGACGGGCTTGTCCTCGTTGCGCACCGTGGTCGCGCGCTGGCCAGCGTAGAGGTCGGCCAAAACTTTTTGCACCGCCGCCGGCTCGGCGTGGGCGAGCGGGAAGATGCGGACGGTGTCCAGGCCGGACGCGGACGGGATGTCGAGCTGCTCGATCACGTCGGCGAGCAACGGCAGCACATCGCTGCGGGCGGCGACGATCAGGATGTTCGAGAGGTCGTCGGCCTGGATGATCAGCGCCGCACGGGCCTTCGCGTTGTCGCTGGTGCGCGCGGCCCCGGCGTCCTTCAGCGTGCGGAGGCGCGTGACCTGCGTCTTGAGCCCTTCGGTGCCCGGCACCGGCGCACCCTCGGCGAAGACGGACTGCAGCATCGGCACCAGGCGCGTGGCCGAGGCGTGCTTGAGGCGGAACAACTTCACCTCGGTCACGGGATGGTCGAGCTGCTTGTCCAAGTCCTCGATGAGCTTGGAGGCCAGCTCGATGGACTCGGTCTGGCCGCTGAGGATGAGCGTGTTCGAGCGCGCGTCCAAACCGATGCCGACGGGGTTGACGAGGGCCTTGCCGGTCAAGCCCTCGGGCTGGGCACCGGGTCCGCCGGGGCCGACGGCGAGCGTGCGGCCCTGGGTGAAGATGCTCTGAATGGTGGTCAAGACCGACGCCGCGTCCGCGTGCTGGAGCTTGATGATGCGGACGTTCACGCCTTCGGTAATCTGCGGCGTGTCCAGCAGCTCAACCACGGCGGCGAGCGCCTTCAAGTTGTCCGGCGTCGAGGTGAGCATGAGGCGGTTGCCGCCGCCGATGGCGTCGGCGGCAATCTTGATGGGCTTGGTCAGGTCCAGCGTGACGGCCTCGCCGGTGTCGCCGAGCACACGGAGCCGGCGGATTTGCTCCTGCAGCTCCCGGGACTCCGGCGTCTGCGTGCCCAGCACGCCGGGGCGGATCATGTTCTGTAACACGAGCGCGAGCGCCGCCGCGTTCGCCTTCTTCAAGGCGAAGACCATCACCTCGGCCTCGACGTAGGGCGCGGGCTTGTCGAGCGATTGGATCATCTTCTCCACCTGAAGAATGATGGCGTCCCGCCCGACGATGAGCACGCCTCGGGAGCGCGGGTCCACGGCGATGGTGATCGGCTCGCCGGGGCGGATGACGTTGAGCTGGGTGACCATCTGCTGCACGAGCGGCAGCACCTTCTCCGGCGGCGCATTGGTGAGCGGCACCACGCGGAACACGAGCAGGGTGGCCTGGCTTGGGTCGTCGAGCTGTTTGATGAGCGACTCCATCAGCGGAAAATCCGTCGGGCGCGCGCGCACGATCACGCTGCGGGTGCGCTGCTCGGCCACGACCGTGATGCGCGGCTGCTGCGGCACAATCGTGTGCGGATGGCCGGGCGTGGTCGCGGGGATCGTAACTGGCGGCAGCCGAATCAACTCATTGAGCGTGCGGGCCACGACGACGGGGTCGGCGTCCTTCAGCGGGAACAGGCGGAACTCGGCCTCGTTGCTGTAGAAGTTGAGCGAGAGGTCGTTGATGATGCGGTCAATCTGGTCCAGTTCGGCGCTCGGGCCGGAAAGCACCAGCGAGTTCGCGCTCTTGTCCACGGCGATGACCACCTCGGGAATGGCGTTCGTGTCAGCGGGCGCAGCCTGCGCTTGCGCGGGGGGACGGAGGGCGGGGGCATTCGTGGCCGGGGCGGCGGCCGGGGCGTTGGTCGCGCCCGGCTGGGGCGGATCAAGCTTCTCCACCACGCGCACCGTGCCGCGCGACATCTGCGGGTAAATGTTTTGCAACATCTTCGCCATCTGCTCGGCCACGACGCGGTCGAGCGGCCGGAGGCGGACCTGGATGCTGTTGTCCTTGCTCTGCTCGTCGAGGCGCCCGATGAGGTCCTGAATTTGTGTCAGGTCGTTGCGCTTGGCGATGACAGTGATGGAATTATTCAGCGGGTCCGCCTCGATGATGGGCTGCTCGCCCTTCGGGCGGTCAGCGAAAATCCCCTCCAGCTTCGACACCACGTCGAAGGCCTTGGCCTTCTTGAGCCAGACGAACTGCACGTCGCGGTCGGAGCGCTCGGGAGCCTTGTCGAGCGTGGGGAGAATCTTCTCCACCACTTTGAAGTGCGCGGGCGTGCCGGAGATGATGAGCGAGTTGGCCCGCGCGTCCACGACCACGTTCACGCTGGGCGCGTTGGCGGCGCGGCCTTTGGAGCGGGAGACGCCTTGGAGGAGTTGCTCGATGATGGCGGAGACTTCCTTGGCCGTGCCGTTCTCCAGCTTGTAGATGCGGATCTCGATTTCGTCGCCCTTCATCTCCACGTCGAGGGTCTGGATGATTTTCAGCACGTCCTCGACCTCCGGGTTCGGGCCGTTGATGAGCAGCGTGTTCGCGCCGGTGACCGGCGTGACGGTGGTGCGAGGGAGCTTACCCTTGCCCAACTGCGCCGCGAACGACGCGGTCACGGCGGTGGCGACTTCCTCGGCCTTGCCCTTCGCGAGATGCACGGCGTGGAAGGTCGTCTTGTCGCCGGCGGGCGCGGCGTCCATCACACGCACGAGCTGCTCGATTTGCTCGAGCTGAAGGCGGTTGGCGTCCACGACGAGCGTGTTGTCATCGCCACCGACGCTGATGAGCATGCGGTCCTCGCGGTCCGTGGCCCCGGCCTGACGCGGGAAGAGCTTCCCGAGCATGGTGGAGATGGCGAGGGCGGAGTTGCGCTCCAACTGGAAGATGCGGACCTCGCGGCCCAGCGCGGTGCCGGCCTTGTCCATCACGTCGGCGGTCTCCTGCATGAGCGCGAGTTGCGCGTCGTTGCCGACGAAGATGAGCTGGTTGCCGGGAATATCCTCAATGATGAGCGCGCCGAGGATGCCCACGTCCGGCAAGCTGCGCGCGCGCTCCTCGAAGACTTGGCGAATCTTCGGCGCGGTCTCCGTGGCGCGGCGGCCCTTGAGCGAGAAGACCTTCATCTGCCGCACGAGATTCGTGCCGGGGCTGGCCTCGAACTGATCAATGAGCAGCGCGGCGGACTGGATGTCCTTCGGCTCGCCGGTGACGATGAGACTGCGGTTCTTCGCGTCCACGACGACGGCCACGCGCTTGATGGTGCGCCCGGCGAAGTCGAACTTCACCAGCGCGTTCGTGAGAATCTCCGTGACCGCCACGGGGTCGGCGGTCTTGAGCCGGAAGATGCGCGAGTTGCCGCCCTGCGGGCCGACGCGGTTGAGGTCCTTCACCAATGCTTCCACGACCGCCAGCTCGTTCGTCGCGCCGGTCACGACGATGCGGTTCGAGTTCGTCTCGGCGAGGATGACCGTGTTCAACGCCGTGGTGCCAGGCCGCAAGCGGGCTTGTTCGGTGTAAAGCGTCTTGAGCGTGAGCGCCACGCCGAGGGCGTCCCCGCTGGTCAGGTCGAAGAAACGCGTCTCGCGGACTTCGTTCACAGACGGGCCGCGGACTTGGGCGAGGATGATCTCAATCTCCACGAGATGGTTCGTGCGCGCGGTGACGATGACGCGGCCATTGCGTGTGTCGGGCAGAAACGTCGCGTCAGCGGGGTCGGACAGCGGGCGCGTCCGCCAGCGCTCTTCGTAGAGCGAGCGCACGAGCGGCACGAGGCGGATGACTTCGTCGGCGGGGCCGAGGTCGAACATCTTCGTCGTGCGGTCGGCGGGCGCGGGCTGGAGTTTCTGCAAGTCGTCGAGGATGCGGCTGAACAACTTCAACTGCGCGTCGTTGCCCGCGAGGATGAGCTGGCTGCCGGTGGCGTCGTCCATCACGAGCAACTCGGCCACGGTCAGCTCGGGCTGGTTCTTCACTTGGTCGTCGTAGAGTTTGCGCGCCTGCGAGAGCAGCGTGTTCGGCGTCGTGGAGTTGAGCTGCACGACTTGAATCTTGCGCGTCGGCTGCTCGCCGAGCGACTGGTCGAGCTGCTCAATGATAGCGGGCACGGCGGACAACTCCTTCGCGTCGCCGGTGACGATGAGCGTGCGGGTCTTGGCGTCCACGGAAACGGTCACGCGCCTCTGCACGCGGCCGGCGGCGTCGTAACGCACCAGTGCGGTGGTGAGCACCTCGGCGACCTTCGCGGGGTCGGCGGATTTGATTTTGAAGACACGCGCGGTCGAGCTTTGCCCGCCGGTGGTGTCGAGTTTCTTGATGAGGTCGGCAACCGCTTCCAGCTCGATGGTGTCGGCGATGACAATCAACCGGTTCGACCCGGTGTCCGCCGTGATGAGCGTGTCCGGCGTGCGCGTGCCGAACCGCGACTTCGCCTGCTCGAGGTAAAGCGTCCGCACCGTGACGGCCAGCTCGACGGCGCTCGCGGTGGTGAGGTCGAAGATTCGCGTATCGCGGACCGAGGTGCGGGCCTTGCCGGGTCCGAGCTTCTGGACCAACGCCTCGATTTCCTTCACGTGCTCGGGCCGGCCCGTGACGATGAGCCGCCCGCCCTGCGGGTCCGCGACGATTTGCGCGTCGGCGGGGTCGGTCTCCGGCTTGTCCTTCCACTGCTCGGTGTAGAGCTTCTGCACGAGCGGGAGGAGGCGCTCCACGTCGTTGGCCGTGCCAACTTCAATGGTCTTCGTCTCGCGCAACGGCGTGGTCATCGCGGTGGGCTGGAGCTGGGCGAAGATGGCTTCGATGGCCTTCAGATGTTCAACGCGGGCGTTGACGATGATGCGGCCCGAGACGCCGTCGCTGACCATCTGCGCGTCCGCCGCGCCGAGCTGCGGGTTGGCGGTGAACTGGTCCTTGTAGAGCTGGAGCGCGAGCGCCATGACGCGCTTGGCCTCGGCGAGTTTCCCGAGATCAATGACCTTCGTCTCGCGCGCGGCGGGCTGGCCGCCGGCGAGCGTGTCGGCAATCTGCTGAATCCCCTCGGCCTGCTGCTTGGTGCCATAGACCGTCAGCCGCGTGCCGCTCGGGTCCGCGTAAATCGTCGCGGGCTTCTGCGTCTTGCCGGCGGACTGCTCGGTGTAAATCGCGGTGACCTTGGGCAGCAGCTCCGTGGCGGAAGCGTTCTTCACCGTGATGGACTGCAGCTCGCGCTGGGTCTCGTCGGGCTGGGCGTCGAGTGACTTGAGCAACGCCTCGATTTGCGGCAGCACGGCGTCCGGCGCGAGGACGATGATGCGGCGGCCGTTGGCCGTGATGCTGACCAAGTTCGTCATCACCCGGCTGCCGCTCTGGGCCACGAAGACCTTCGTCGCCAGCGCGGCCAAGGCGTCGGCGTCGCCGCGCACCTCGATGAGCTTCATGCTCTTCGGCTTCTCCAAGTTCGACGGGTCAATGCCTTCGTTGTCGAGGCGCTGGATGATGGTCTCCGCGTCCTTCAAGTCCGCGCGCGTGCCGGCCACGACGATGCTGTTCGACTCCGGGTCGGCCGAGACGGTGACGCGGCGGATGGGCTGGTTGCGCGCATCGAACTTGACCATCGCGTTGGAGACGACGTTGACGACCTTGGTGGCCGTGGCGTTGTTGAGCTTGAAAACTTTCGCGCCGCCCGCGCCCTCGGGGGCCTGGTCGAGCTGCTCGACGATGGTGCTCACGGCCAGCAGCTCGCTGCGCGGGCCACTAAGGATGAGCCGGTTCGAGGCGGCGTCGGCGATAATCTTGACCGTCGGCGAATACTCCGGCCCGCGCTGGCTCTTGAGCAACTCGGTGACGAGCGGCGTGGCGAGCGCGGCAATCGCGCTGGCGTCGCCCTGCTTCAACTCCATCACGCGCATCTCGCGCGGCTGCGCCTCGCCCGCCGTGTCGAGCTGCTGGATGACCTTCGACGCGGCCTCGACGGCGTCCGGCTCGCCGCTGAGGACGAGGCTGTTGCTGCGCGCGTCCACGAGCACCTTCACGGATTGGGACTGCGCGTTGAGGCTCTTCTCGACGAGGCCGGAAATCTCGGCGGCCAGCGCAGACTTGAGCCGAATGACGCGGGTTTCCTCACGCGCAGGCTTTTTGCCGACGGGATCGAGCTGGCGAATGATGGCCTCGACGCGGGTGATTTCCGCGTCCGCGCCGCTGACCATGATGCGGTTGTTCTTCGGGTCCGCGATGACCGTGGCCGCGCCGCCGGGTGGCTCGCTCTGCCCCCGGAGCTGCTCGGTGTAGAGCTGCGTCACGAGCGTGGTCAGGTCGGTGGCGGTGCGCGCGTGCAACTCCACGGTGCGGAACTGGCGGGCCAGATTCACCGTCGTGGCGGTGTCGAGCTGCATCACGAGTTCGCGCACGCGGGCCAAATCCTTCGCCGTGGCGAGGACGATGATTTGCTTACCGCTGGCGTCGGGGATGAGCTTCGGCTCCATCTGCGGGTCCGTGCCGGGGCCACCCATCTGCGCGAGAAGCTGCGTGGCGAGCGCGATGATTTCGGTGGGGGCCTTGGCGCGCACGGGCAGCACGACCATCTCGCGGCGCTGCGTGGCGGGTGCGAGGTCCACGACCGTCACGAGCTGCTCAATCTCGGTGAGCTGCTCCGGCGTGGCGGTGACGAGCATTCGGTTGTTCGCGTTGTCGGCAACGACCGACGGCTTAGGCTGGCCCTCGTAACGGCGGTCCGCCATGCGGTCGGTGAGCAGCTTCTCGAAACCGGGGAAGACGGTTTCAAGCCGCGTGTTCTTGAGCGCTATGATTTGGAGCTGGCGGTTCATCGGCGCGCCGTTCTTGCCGCGCAGTTGCTTCACCAGCTCCTCAATACGCAGCAGGTGCGCCTCGCTCGCGGTGACAATGAGCCGGCCGTTGTCGTCGCTCATCAGCTTGGCGTGCGCGCCAGTGTCGAGCCCGCCCGCGCCGCTCATCTGGTTGCGGTAAAGCTCATCAATCAACGGCAGCAGGCGCTTCGCATCCGCCGCCGTGCCGACCTCGATGAAGCGCGTCTGCATCGCCTGCGGCTGCGAGGTGCCGGTCTCCAACTGCGTGAGAATCTCCGTCGCCGTCTGGAGGTCGCCGGGCGAGCCGGTGATGACGACGCTCTTGCTGGCCGCATCGAACGTGACGCTGGCGGTCGTCCCGGCCTTGCCGCCGGGGTCGCGGCGGGTGAGCGCCTGCGTGATGATGGCGGCGAAGTCCTTCGGCTCGGTCGCGCGCGGGCGGAAGACTTTCGTCAACTGCACGGTCTGCGTGCGGAGCGCGATGTTGTTGGTGTTGCCGAACTGGCCGGTCGTGCCCTTGTCCACGCGGCTGATGAGCAAATCAATCTGCTCCAACTGCGC